>NZ_DFRG01000132.1:1455-41203 GCF_002378135.1 Thioclava sp. UBA3469 | reverse complement strand
CCGCGCGCCCGAGCGCGCCAGCCGCGAAGACTTGGCTGAGAGCATGGGCAGCGTCCTGATGCGCGCCTTCCGCGATCCTTCCTATACGCTGATCTTCCTCGGCTTCTTCTCCTGCGGCTACCAACTGGGCTTCATCACCGCGCATTTCCCCGCGATGGTGACCGAGATGTGCGGTGCGGTGCCGCCCGGATCGCTGCTCGCCGGGATCGGGATCGAGACGACCTCGGCGCTTGGCGCGGCGGCGATCTCGGTAATCGGGCTGGCCAATATCGTGGGCACGATCTACGCGGGCTGGGCGGGCAAACGCTGGTCGAAGAAATACCTGCTGGCCGGGATTTACCTGCTGCGCACCTTCGTCGCGGGCGCCTTCATCCTGACGCCGATGACGCCCGCGACGGTGCTGATCTTCTCGCTCGCGATGGGGGCGCTGTGGCTGGCGACCGTGCCGCTGACTTCGGGGCTCGTCGCGCATATCTACGGGCTGCGCTACATGGGCACGCTTTACGGGATCGTCTTCTTCTCGCACCAGGTGGGCGCCTTCCTCGGCGTCTGGCTGGGCGGCAAGCTCTACGACATCTACGGCGATTACACGCTGGTCTGGTGGGTCGGCGTGGGCGTCGGCGCCTTCTCGGCCATCGTGCACCTGCCGGTGCGCGAGAAACGAGTGGAGCTTCAGCCCGCCTGATCGAGAAGCGCGCGCAGCCCTTCGCGGTAATCCGGGTAGCGGAGCGTAACGCCAAGGTCGCGCTTGATCTTGTCGTTCCGCACCCGCTTGCTCTCGGCATAGAAGCTGCGCGCCATCGGGCTCAGATCGGCCTCATCGAACGGCACCTCGGGCGGTAGCGGCAGGTCGAGCAGCTCGGCGGCATAGGCGATCACGTCCTGCGGCGGCGCGGGATCGTCGTCGCAGACATTATAGACCGCGCCCGGATCGGGATGCTCGATCGAGGCCAGCAACACCTGCGCGATATCTTCGACATGGGTGCGCGAGAAGACCTGCCCCTCCTTGACGATCCGCCGGGCCTTGCCCTGCCGCACCTTCTCGAAGGGCCCGCGCCCGGGGCCATAGATCCCCGCGAGCCGAAAGATATGCAGCGGCAGGTCATGGGCTGCGGCCAGCGCGCCCCAAGCCGCCTCGGCCTCCACCCGCGCCTGTCCGCGCTTGGTCGAGGGGGTCAGCGGCGTTGCCTCATCGACCCAGCCGCCCGCGTGATCGCCATAGACGCCGACCGTCGAAAGGTAGCCGATCCACTCCAGATGCTGCGATGCAGCAATTTCGGAATGCTGCGCAGCGAGAACCGGGTCTCCCTCGGGTCCCGGGGCCACGGAACTCAGCAAATGCGTCGCCTGATCGAGCGGCAGAGGCCCGCCTTCCCAGACCAGTGGCTCAACCCCTTCGCTGCGCAGCATTTCGGCCTTCTCTACGCTGCGCGTGGTCCCGATCACCCGCCAGCCGCGCGCCAGAAGAAGCGGCGCAAGCGCACGGGCCGAATAGCCATGTCCGATGGAAAGAAGCGTCGGCATCACGGCCCCCTTTGCGTTTCTGTCATCCGTCATAGGTAGAGGCTGTGTGAAGGCATAACAACGTCTCTTGAACCTTCCCGCACGCAATGACAGGCTTGGACATGGAACAGAAGAACAAGATCAAATCCTGGCCCGAAGCCGCACCGCGATTGATTGCCGTGGCTGCCGGGCGCGAACCCGCCGACCTCGTGATCCGGGGTGGCAAATGGGTCAATGTCCACACGCGTGAGGTTCTCGAAGGCTACGATATTTCCGTGGCCGAGGGGCGATTTGCCGCCGTGGCCCCAGATCTGTCGGACAACATCGGACCCGACACCGAAGTGATCGAGGCCGAGGGGCGCTACATGGTGCCGGGCCTGTGCGACGCGCATATGCATATCGAGAGCGGTATGCTCACGCCTGCCGAATTCGCCGCCGCCGTGATCCCGCATGGCACGACGAGCATGTTCACTGATCCGCATGAGATCGCCAACGTGCTGGGGCTCGACGGCGTGCGGATGATGCATGACGAGGCGCTGATGCAGCCGGTGAACATCTTCACCCAGATGCCCTCCTGCGCGCCTTCCGCGCCGGGGCTGGAGACCACCGGGTTCGAGATCACCCCCGAGGATGTGGCCGAGGCGATGACATGGCCCGGCATCATCGGTCTGGGTGAGATGATGAACTTCCCCGGCGTGATCAATGCCGACCCGAAGATGCTGGCCGAGATCGCCGCGACGCAGAACGCGCATAAGACCGTGGGCGGTCATTACGCCTCCCCCGATCTGGGCGCGCCGTTCCGCGCCTATGTCGCGGGCGGGCCCGCCGACGATCACGAGGGCACCTGCGAGGCCGACGCGATCGCGCGGGTGCGCAACGGGATGCGCTCGATGATGCGGCTGGGCTCGGCGTGGTATGACGTGGAGACGCAAATTACCGCCGTCACCGAGAAGGGTCTCGACCCGCGCAATTTCATTCTGTGCACCGATGACTGCCACTCGGGCACGCTGGTGAATGATGGGCACATGAACCGCGTCTTCCGCCATGCGGTGGAGTGCGGGGCCGATCCTCTGGTCGCGCTGCAGATGTGCACGCTCAACACCGCGACCCATTTCGGGCTCGAGCGCGAGCTGGGCTCGATCACCCCGGGCCGCCGGGCCGATGTGATCCTGACCTCGGATCTGGCGACCATGCCGGTCGAGCAGGTCATCGCGCGGGGCAAGACCGTCGCGAAGGATGGCAAGCTGCTGGCCGAGTGCCCGCATTACGACTGGCCCAACAGCGCCCGCAACACGGTGCATCTGGGCAAGACCCTGACGGCAGCGGATTTCGAGATCAAAGCGCCGGAAGGTGCGAACACCGTCACCGCCCGCGTGATTGGCGTGGTCGAAAACCAGGCCCCCACCAAGGCCCTGACGGCGGAGCTGGACGTGACCGACGGGCTGGCCCAGCCCGACACCGCCAAGGACATTGCACAGATTGCGCTGGTAGAACGCCATCAGGGCACCGGCGGCGTCACCAACGGCTTCGTCTCGGGCTTCGGCTACAAAGGGCGCATGGCGATGGGCTCGACCGTGGCCCATGATAGCCACCACATGATCGTGGTCGGCACCGATCGCGAGATGATGGCTGCCTGCGCCAACGCGCTTGGCGAGATGGGCGGCGGGGTCTCCGTCTGGAAGGACGGGGAAGAGATCGCCGCAGTGCCGCTGCCGATCGCAGGGCTGATGTCGGACGATCCGGCCCAAACGGTTGCCGCGCGCGCCGCCAAGATGGTCGAGGCGATGGGCGCCTGCGGCTGCACTTTGAACAACGCTTACATGCAGCATTCGCTGCTCGCGCTCGTCGTCATTCCCGAGATCCGCATTTCGGATCTGGGCCTCGTCGACGTGACGCGTTTTGAACTGACGGATCTTTTTGAATGAACGAAACACTTGAACTTATCATCCCCGACGCAGCCCCTGCGGAGAGCTTCACCGATGCCGCCGAGGCCGTAGCCCGGCTCGAGGCGCTCTACGACGAGGCGACCGCCTTCCTGCTCGAGAAATTCAACGAGACGCTCGAGAGCAAGACCGCGCGGAACCGCTTTCGCGCCTTCTACCCGGAAGTGCGCATCTCCGTCTCCTCGCATATCAAGGCCGATAGCCGCTTGAGCTTCGGTCATGTGGCGCTGCCGGGCACCTACACCGCGACGATCACGCGGCCCGACCTGTTCCGCAATTACCTGACGCAGCAGCTGGGCCTGCTGATCAAGAACCACAATATCCCGGTAACGATCGGCCCTTCGGACACCCCGATCCCGGTGCATTTCGCCGTGGCCGCGCATCCGGAAGTGACCGTACCGCAGGAAGGCGTGCTCGACTTCTCGCTGCGGGACGTGTTCGACGTGCCCGACCTTGCGGGGATGAACGACGATATCGTCAACGGCATGGCGGGGCCGAACCCGGACGGATCGGGGCACCTCGCGCCGTTCACCGCGCAGCGCGTGGATTACTCGCTCGCGCGGCTGTCGCATTACACCGCCACCAAGGCCGAGCATTTCCAGAACCACGTGCTGTTCACGAACTACCAGTTCTACGTGGACGAGTTCGAGGCCGTCGCGCGCCGCCTGCTGGGCGACAAAAATTCGGGCTACACGAGCTTCGTCGCCCCCGGCAATCAGGAGATCACCGACCCGCAGGATGAGATCCCGGGCCTCGCGAAATTGCCGCAGATGCCCGCCTATCACCTCAAGCGCGCCGATGGCGGCGGGATCACGCTGGTCAATATCGGCGTCGGCCCGTCCAATGCGAAGACCGCGACGGACCATATCGCCGTGCTGCGCCCGCATGCCTGGCTGATGGTAGGGCACTGCGCGGGTCTGCGTAATTCGCAGCAGCTGGGCGACTTCGTGCTCGCCCACGCCTATCTGCGCGAAGACCACGTGCTCGACGACGACCTGCCCGTCTGGGTGCCGATCCCGGCGCTGGCCGAGATCCAGATCGCGCTGCAGGAAGCGGTGGCCGAAGTGACGAAACTGGAAGGCTACGAGCTGAAGCGGATCATGCGGACCGGCACTGTCGCGACCATCGACAACCGCAACTGGGAGTTGAGAGACCAATCCGGCCCGGTCCATCGCCTGAGCCAGTCGCGCGCGGTTGCGCTCGATATGGAAAGCGCGACGATCGCGGCGAATGGCTTCCGTTTCCGGGTGCCCTACGGCACGCTTCTCTGCGTCTCGGACAAACCGCTGCATGGCGAGCTGAAGCTGCCGGGCATGGCGACCGAATTCTACCGCACGCAGGTGGCGAGCCATTTGCTGATCGGCATCCTCGCGATGGAGAAACTTCGCGAGATGCCTCTGGATCGGATTCACAGCAGGAAATTGCGTAGCTTCGAGGAAACAGCTTTTCTGTGACGTGGGAAAAACCCGCCCATTCTGGGAAAAGGGCTTGCCATGCTCAATAAAAACGTGTGGAACATGGCCCACCAACCGTGCAACGCGGACGAAATTGACCCTGGATTACCGGGGCGGAGAGAGGAACGAATATGTCGAAACCGATGACCAAGACCCAGCTGGTGGCAGCCCTCGCCGAGGCGATGGACGCCGACAAGAAGACGGCTTCGGCCGCACTCGACGCGATCACCGACGTCGTCACCAAAGAAGTGTCGAACGGCGGCGCCGTTACCCTGCCGGGCATTGGCAAAGTCTACTGCCGCGAGCGCCCCGAGCGCATGGTCCGCAACCCGGCCACCGGCGAGCAGATGCAGAAGCCGGCTGACAAGCAGGTCAAAGTGACCGTGGCGAAAGCGCTCAAGGACAGCGTTAACTCCTGATCGCAGGACTCTCTCAATCGAGGGACAGCCAATTTTTTAGGGCGCTCGCGAGCAATCGGGGCGCCCTTTTTCAGGCCCGGAGGAAAGATGGATCTGCGCGCGATCGGAATGGGGCTCGCCTTTGCCCTGATGTGGTCTTCGGCTTTCACGTCCACGCATATCATCGTGGCAGAGGCTCCGCCCCTTGCAGCCCTTGCCCTGCGCTTCGCCCTGTCCGGGGGGATCGGCATCGCGCTGGCACTGGCCTTCGGCCAAAGCTGGCGGCTGAGCCGGGCGCAATGGCGCGCCACGATCATCTTCGGAATTTGCCAAAACGCGCTCTACCTAGGGTTTAACTGGGTCGCGATGACCACGGTCGAAGCCTCGGTCGCGGCGATCATCGCCTCGACCATGCCGCTGATCGTCGGCGCACTCGGCTGGATCGTCTTCCGCGACCGGATTCCCCCTCTCGGCATCGCCGGGCTGGTGGCAGGCTTCGCGGGCGTCGGCATCATCATGGGCGCACGGCTGCAAGGCGGGATCGACCCGTTCGGGCTCGGCCTCTGCGTCGCGGGCGCACTGGCCCTGGCGGTGGCGACGCTCACCGTACGCGGCGCGAGCGGCGGCGGTGGCGGCGTGCTGATGATCGTCGGCCTGCAGATGCTGGTGGGGGCTGTGAGCCTCGCCGTGGTGTCCGCCTTCACCGAGCATCTTGTGGTCGAAGTGACGCCGACACTGGCGCTGGCCTTCACCTACACGGTGATCGTGCCGGGGCTGATGGCGACTTGGGTCTGGTTCCGCCTCGTAGGTCGCATCGGCGCGGTGCGCGCAGCGACCTTCCACTTCCTGACGCCGGTCTTCGGCGTCGCGATCGCCTGGGCGGTACTGGGCGAGCATGTCGACTGGCACGACGCGCTTGGCGTGCTGGTGATCGCAGGCGGCATTCTTGCAGTGCAGATCTCAAAGCAAGAGGCGCGGAGGTAACCCCCCGCGCCCCTGCACTTCACGCCCGGCAATTCACGAACCGCGCAGCACCTGCAGCAGCTCCAGCGTGGCGTAGCCATCGGGCGGCAGACCGCGCGACTTCTGGAAGGCCACGATCGCCTTCGACGTATTCGCGCCGATCTTGCCATCGGTGCCGTCCGTATCGAAGCCCGCCGCGGTCAGCCGTTCCTGCAGCTCGACCTTCTGCTTGGAACTGAGCGGCTTGCCCGTGCGGGGCCAATCCTGCACGAAGGGCCCCTTCCCTTTCAGACGATCCGACAGATGCCCGACGCCGATCACGTAGCTATCGGCGGAGTTGTAGCGCGAGATCGCGCGGAAGTTGCCGAAGATCATGAAGGCCGGTCCCTTCGCGCCCGCAGGCACGAGGATCGACGCCGAGCCGTAATTCGGCACCGTGCCGCCCGTGGCCGAGCGCACGCCAAGCGCCGCCCAGTCGGCGGGGCTCTTCTTCGTGCCCTTGCCGGTGAGGCCGTAGTTGAAGCCAGAGGGCAGGATGACCTCGACGCCCCAAGGCTGCCCCTTCGACCAGCCCGAGCGCGCCAGATAGGCCGCCGTCGAGGCCAGCGCATCGGTCGGATCTTCCGACCAGATATCGCGCCGACCATCGCCGGTGAAATCGACCGCGTAAGACAGGTAGGAGGTCGGGATGAACTGCGTGTGGCCCATCGCCCCGGCCCAAGAGCCGGTCATGTGCCGCTCGTCCACGTCGCCCGACTGAATGATCTTGAGCGCCGCGATCAGCTGCTTGGCGAAGAACTCGCCGCGCCGCCCGTCATAGGCAAGCGTCGCAAGCGCGGGGATGATCGCCGTCTTGCCACGATAAGCGCCGTAGCGGCTCTCCATACCCCAGATCGCGACGACGACCTCTTTGTCGACACCGTATTTGCGCTCGATCGCGTTCAGCTGCCGGTCGTATTGCCGCAGCATCTGCTTGCCGGTTGCGACGCGCTCATCCGAAACCGCGCTATCGAGGTAATCCCAGATCGACTTGGTGAATTCCGATTGGTAGCGGTCGCGCTCGATCACCTTGGGATTGTAGCGCACATCGGCCATCGCGCGGTTCCAGGTGTATTCGGTGATGCCGTTGGCCAGCGCACGGGATTTGAAGCCCGCGAGGAAGGACTCGAAACGCGCTTCCGTCGCGGCGTCCGTCGGCGGGATCGGGTCCGCCACGGGCGCGCTGCCCCGCGCCAGCGGCCGGGGCGAGGATTCGGGAGGCCCCGCACAGGCCGAAAGCGCAGAAAATGCTATAAATGTCAGTGGGATGATCTTGCCGGGAATTGCCATGGTGCCTGCTCGCTGTTTTGCTCTTTGAACCAGTGTATCAACGGTTCGTGAGGTTTCAACGGGCGTCACATGACACTCTAAGGCTTACTGGAGCGGCTTCTTGTCGTTGCCGAAAAACGGCTCCATCTGGGCAATGATCACGGAGTTCTCGTCGAGCGCACGTTGCATCAATTCACGTTCCGCATCGTCGATCTCATGGCCCTGTTTCTCGCGTTCCGCGAGCGTGCCGTAACCCGTGACGTCAAGCGGCGCCATCTCGGCCTGCTTGAGGATCGCCACGGTCTCGCGCACGGCCTCTGCCTCGTCCACGCCCGAGGCATAGCACAACAGCCCCGCCCCGGACGCGCCTTTCGGCAGACCGTCATTGGGCGAACGACCAACCTCGACCAGCAGGGTGAAGACCTGCTGGCGCGAGGGTTTCTTCTGCGGCTTTTCCGGCTTCTCAGTCACGCAGCAGCTCGTTGATGCCGGTCTTCGACCGGGTTTGCGCATCGACGCGCTTCACGATCACCGCGCAATACAGGTTGATGCCGTTCTTGGACGGCATCGAGCCCGACACGACGACCGAATAGGGCGGCACTTCGCCATACATCACGTCGCCGGTCTCGCGGTCGACGATCTTGGTCGACTTGCCGATATAGACGCCCATGCCCAGCACCGAGCCTTCGCGGACAATGCAGCCTTCGACGACTTCCGAACGCGCGCCGATGAAGCAGTTGTCTTCGATGATGGTCGGGCCGGCCTGCATCGGCTCCAGCACGCCGCCGATACCGACGCCGCCGGAGAGGTGGACGCCCTTGCCGATCTGCGCGCAGCTGCCGACGGTGGCCCAGGTGTCGACCATCGTGCCCTCGTCGACATAAGCGCCGAGGTTCACGAAGGAGGGCATCAGCACCACGCCCGGCGCGATATAGGCCGATTTGCGCACGATGCAGTTCGGCACGGCGCGGAAACCGCCGGCCTTCCATTCCTTATCGCCCCAGCCTTTGAACTTGCTGTCGACCTTGTCCCACCAGTGGCCGCCCTGCGGGCCGCCATCCTGCTGCTCCATGTCCTTCAGACGGAAGCCGAGCAGAACCGCCTTCTTGGCCCATTGGTTCACATGCCAGTCGCCGTTCTCGCGTTTCTCCGCAACACGCAGCTCGCCGCGATCCAGCGCGTTGAGCGTATCTTCGATGGCCTCGCGGGTCTCACCGCCGGTCGAGGGCGTGATGGTGTCGCGGGCTTCCCAAGCGGCTTCGATTGCAGTTTCGAGCGCGGCGTTCGACATGGGCAAATCCTCTTTCAGGTGGCCTTTACAGCGTTCACGCTATAGTTGGTCAAAGCGAAACGCGCAATGAGCAGGTGCCCCATGAAGGACGACACGACGCATTCGTTCCGCCACTCGCGGGACGACGCGCAGACCGCAAAGAATATTCCCGACACGCCACAGACCCGCGCGCCCGCCTATCGGCTGGCCTATACGGATGTGGATTTCATGCTGCGCGACGAGCTGCGCCCGGTGCGGCTGCAGCTCGAATTGCTCAAGCCGCAGCTGATCATGGACGAGCGCGGCATCGAGTCGACCATCGTCATGTTCGGCGGCGCGCGCATCCCCGCGCCCGAGAACAAGGCCAACGCGAAAACCGAATATCTCGCGGAACTGTCGGGCTACTACGAAGAGGCGCGCATCTTCGCGCGCGAGATGACCGAACGCTCGATGCAGGAATACGGCCGAGAGAACGTGATCTGCACCGGCGGCGGCCCCGGCGTGATGGAGGCGGGCAATCGCGGTGCGCATGAGGCGGGTGGTCAGTCGATCGGCCTCAATATCGTGCTGCCGCATGAGCAGGCGCCGAACGAATACGTCACGCCCGACCTGACCTTCAACTTCCACTATTTCGCGATCCGGAAGATGCATTTCCTGATGCGCGCCCGCGCCGTGTGCGTCTTCCCCGGCGGCTTCGGCACGCTCGACGAAATGTTCGAGGCGCTGACCCTGATCCAGACGGGCCGGATGTCGAGAATCCCCTTCATCCTGTTCGGGCGCCAGTTCTGGGAAGAGATCATCAACTGGGATCGGCTGGCCGAGGCCGGGACGATCTCGCCCGAGGATCTCGATCTGGTCAGCTTCGTCGAGAGCGCCAAGGACGCGGTCGCGATTATCGACAACTGGAATTACGAGAACTGCTGAGGCGCGGCGCTCAGGCCTTCGCCTCGGCGCTGACCTCGGGCAGTTGCGCGCGGTGCTCATGGCTTGCGCGCGCTGCCGCCACCAGCGCCCGGAACAGCGCACGCTGCCGGTGCGCATAGGTCAGGTATTCCGGGTGCCACTGAACGCCCAGCGCGAAAGGCTCCTCGACCCGCTCGACTGCCTGCACCATCCCCGAGCCGTCGCGCGCCGCGACCCGTAGCCCGTCGCCCAGGCGATCCACGGCCTGACTGTGCAGCGCGTTGACCCGCATCGGCGCGAGCCCTGCCAGCGCACCGAGCCGCGAGCCGGGTTCGACGCGCACATCCTTCTTCGGCAGAAGCGTCGTATGTTTATGCGCGTTGTAATGATCGTAGGCGTCCTGATGCAGATCGCCGCCCAGCGCGACATTGATCATCTGCGCGCCGCGGCAAATTCCCAGAACCGGTTTGCCCTGCGCCATCGCTTCCTCGACGAGGCATTTCTCCAGCTCGTCGCGCGCCGGGTCGAGCACCGCGCTCGCGATCAGATCGCCGCCATAGAGTTCGGGTGAAATGTCATCGCCGCCGCCCACGATCACGCCATCGACATGCTGCACCTCGGCGCGCTTGCCAGCGACCCAGCGAACCGAGCGACCGCCCGCCAGCCAGACGCCGAAGGCGATGAACGGGTAAACCCGCCACCCGGTGCGACGCGATGTCGATATGCCGATCAGGGGCTTCATCTATGCCCGGCAAGCCTCAGAATTTTCTCGCAGGTCTCGACCCATTTCCCACCCAGCAGATGGAATTCGGTCTTCGCCGTCAACCATTCGCGGCACATCAGGCCCAACAGCTCGGGCTCCGCCGCGAGCGTCTCCACGAACCACCAGCGCCGCCATTCGCTGTCGAGCGACCAGGTCTCATCGTCGATGCGGCAATCGGGCAGACGGAAATGGAAGGCGGGACGCGGCGAGACCGTGCCACCCTTCCCTTCCTCCGGCGCGATCAGATCGGGGCGAAGCTCGCAGAAGATCGGCAGCATATCCAGCCCGTGGTTCCGCGACAGCGTGTGCTTGCGATAGGTGACGATCACCTCGTCGAGCGCAGCATCCGGGCCGAGCCGCGCCAGATCCTCGATCAGCTTCTTCGGATAAGGCGCGGTGAAAGGCAGCACTTCGCGCGTCCTCTCGATCGGCCAGGTCTCCCGCATCCATTCCTCGATCAGCGCGAAGGCCAAGAGCGGGCGGACGATATCCTCAGCCTTGTGCGATGCGATCTCGGGATTGAGGTGAAGGCCGAACCCATAGAGCAGAGACCGCCCCGTACCTTGCGCGCCTTCGCTGCGCAGCAATTCAATGAAATCAGAGAGTTGCAGAAGGCCTTCGCGGTCCAGCGGCTCGGTCACGATCTCGACCGGAATGACCTCGCGCCCGATGCGCAGACCAAGTTCCTTGAGCGAGCTATCGGCTTGCTTGCGCACCGAAATGTCGAGATAGACCTGCAGATCGCCGAGCTTCGTACCGGTGACTTCCCAGTCCTGACCGTCGCTGCGCCGCGCCTCGCCCCCCAGAGCCTGCGCGGCGATTTGCGCGATGCGCGCCTCGGTGAGTCCGGCAAACTCGATCTCCACGCCAGTGCGGCGCGGCTTTCCCTCGGCATTACAGGGCTTTGGCAGCGGGGCGATGGCCTCTCGCGTCATGACGTCTCCGGTTACTTCCCACACGCAGCGTCAATGCAGAAGCGGCGAAGCGGGTTCCCTTAAAGCCCCGCTTCCGACTGAATCTGCGCCCGCGATTTGCGCGCCCGCTCGGTCGCCGATTTCAGCTGACCGCAGGCGGCCATGATGTCCTCGCCGCGCGGCGTGCGGATCGGCGAGGCATAGCCCGCCTTGTAGATGATGTCGGCGAAGCTCTCGATCCGCTCCCAATCGCTGCGCTCATAGGGCGCGCCGGGCCATTCGTTGAACGGGATCAGGTTGATCTTCGCGGGAATACCACGGATCAGCTTCACCAGACGGCGCGCGTCCTCGTCGCTGTCGTTCACACCCTTGAGCATGACGTATTCGAACGTGATCCGCTCGGAGTTCGACAGGCGCGGATATTCCCGCAGCGCGTTCAGCAGCGTCTCGATATTCCAGCGCTTGTTGATCGGCACCAGCTTGTCGCGCACCTCGTCGGTCGTGGCGTGGAAAGACACCGCCAGCAGACAGCCGATCTCCTCGGCGGTCTTCGCAATCTCCGGCACGACGCCCGAGGTCGACAGCGTGATCCGGCGGCGGCTGAGGCTGATGCCTTCACCATCCATCACGACCTGCATCGCGTCGCGCACGTTCTCGAAGTTATAAAGCGGCTCACCCATGCCCATCAGAACGACGTTCGACACCAGACGGGTCTCGTTCTTCGGGCTGTTCTTCTCGGGCCATTCGCCAAGATCGTCGCGTGCGAGCATCACCTGCCCGACGATCTCGCCGGGCGTCAGGTTGCGCACGAGTTTCTGCGTACCGGTGTGGCAGAACGAACAGGTCAGCGTGCAGCCCACCTGGCTCGAGATGCACAGCGTGCCGCGGCTTTCCTCGGGGATGTAGACCGCCTCGACCTCGTGGCCGCCCGCGATCTTCAGGAGGTATTTCCGCGTCCCGTCCTCGGAGACCTGCTTCGACACGATTTCGGGGAGGGTAATCTCAAATTTCTCGTCCAGCATCGCCCGGTAATCCTTGGCGAGGTTGGTCATCGCCGCGAAATCGCGCACGCCCCAGTAATAGAGCCACTGCCAGATCTGGCCGACGCGCATCTTCGCCTGCTTCTCGGGCGTGCCCGCCTCGATCAGCGCCGCGCGCAGCTGGTCACGGGTGAGACCGATGAGGTTCACCTTGCCGCCTTCGGGCAGCTTGCGCGGGATCGTGTGCACGTCTTGCGTGATCGGAGCCTGAGACTGGGTCATCGCATGTTTCCTTGAAATGAGGCGCCTCATATAGGGGATTCGCCCCTGCATTAACAGGGGGCGTCGCGCTTTTGGCTCGAACGCGAAAACCCCGGCGCATGGCCGGGGCTCCAATGTCAGGCGCGAGGGCGGCTTACTGGCAGCGCTGCTCGGCTTCGGTGGTCGCGGCGGTGAAGCCCATCAGCGAGAACGTGTCCTCGGTCTGGGTACCACGGCTCGAACGACCGGTCAGTTTCACGTCGGACCCGGCCTTGAGCGCGCCGATGATCTTGGCATCTTCTTCCGGCGATCCGGCCCAAGCGCCACCACCGTCGGTGAAGAGCGTGTATTTCTGACCGCCGACTTCGAGATCGACCGTCGAGCCATCCGCGAAAGGATAGCCGCCCATGAACGAAATCTCGGGCTTCTTGCCCGGACGGTAGGTCACGAACAGCAGGATATCCCCGCGGTTCACCTGCACGACCTTGCCGCCTTTGGTGTTGACCGTCTTCTTCGGTTTCGACACGCCCCAGCACTCTTTCGGATCGTTATCGACGAAGACGCTCCAATCGGTATTCGCCGCGACGCGGTTGGTGCTTTCCTGCGCCATTGCGCCATGCCCCGCCCCGATCATGAGCGCGGCGACCGCCGCGATCCGCAGACCCTTCATCATCATGCTTACAGCCTCCAGCTGTCAGGTTGCCTCTGCATCGCCCGGGCCGGTCACCCTGTTTTCGGTGGCGAATGCGTTTTCCTCTCGATAACACTCATTTAACCTAAAAAAGCCTAGGGGTAAAACCCCGCGATGGCGAGATTTCGCGCATAGGAGGCAGGCGATGACGGCACCGGAGGCAATGATCGAGCTGTGGCGCGGGGGGATGTGTGAATCCGTCCATCATGGCCATGCGGTGATCTTCGGCCCGGAGGGGATCGAAGCCTCCTGGGGCGATCCCGAAGCCGTTATTTTTCCGCGCTCATCCGTGAAGATGATCCAGGCCCTGCCGCTGCTGGAAAGCGGCGCGGCGGAGGCCGCCGGGCTGACGACGCGCCAGCTCGCCCTCTCCTGCGCGAGCCATTCCGGCGCGCATATGCACCGCGCGGCGGTCGAAGACTGGCTCGCGACGCTTGGGCTGGACGATGACGACCTGCGCTGCGGGGCGCATCTGCCGCGCGACAAGGCCGAGAAGAAGCATCTGATCTGCTCGGATCACGCGCCTTGCCAAGCGCATAACAATTGCTCGGGAAAACATGCCGGGTTCCTGACGCTGAACAAGCATCTGGGCAGCGGCCCTGACTATGTGGAGATCGATCACCCCGTGCAGCGGGCCGTGAAATCCGCCTTTGAAGAGGTGACCGAAGAGACCTCGCCGCGCTACGGGATCGACGGATGCTCGGCCCCGAATTTCGCGACCAGCCTCGCCGGTCTCGGCCGCGCGATGCAATTCTTCGCGGCGGCGACCTCGGACGGCGATCTGCGGGCGCGCGCTGCGACCCGTCTGGTCGACGCGATGATAGAGCATCCTGAGCTCGTCGCGGGCGAAGGCCGCGCCTGCACCGAGATCATGCGAGAGTCGAACGGGCGCGTCGCCGTCAAAACCGGTGCGGAAGGCGTCTATGTCGCCATACTTCCGGATCAGAAGCGCGGCGTCGCTCTGAAGATCACTGATGGCGCGACCCGGGCCTCGGAAGCGGCTATGATCGCGCTGCTCATCCGCCTCGGTGCGCTCGATGCCAACGCGCCCGTGGTGCATCGTAGATTGACCGGCCCGATCACCAATTGGCGCGGTCTGAAAACGGGCGAGCTGCGCCGTGCCGCGCAGTTTCCTTAAAGCCTAGAGCCGAAGCGAAAGGCGCTGCGCCCCCGCGTTTTGCAACAGGCTGAGCGCGACATTCTGCGACGAGACGCTGATCATGCTAGAGAGCTGCGCACGAAGCAAATAATCCCGCGTCAGGACCTCCAGTGTCTCGGGCCTGGAAAGCTCCGCGGGGTCGGCGGTGCCATAGACGCGTTGCGCCTTGGACATATAGATCTCGCGCTGCTGATCGACATCAAGCGCGCCAACGCTGGGTGGCAGGTTGAGCGCGGTCTGGAACACCCTGCTCAGGGATGGCGATCCGATAATCGTGTACCACTTCGCAGTCTCGGACATATCCTTCGCCCCAAGCTCAGGAAGGTCGCGCTGCAACGACATCGCCATGCGCAGGTCATTATCGACCTCGCCAACCGCGACCTCGAATTCTCGGGTTTGAAATTTCGTCAGAATCTCGTCTGCGAAAGTCGAAAGCTTCGTTCGCGGAACGGAGTAATCTCCGAAACCGAAGGCCGTGGTCAGCGCGAGGTAGCTTTTGTCCGACAGCTTGTTGGCCAGCGCCGTCCTGTCCAAAGAGCCTTCCTCGAGCACTTTTCGGATGAAGTATTTATTGTCGAAATCCGCATCGAGACCGAATGCGCCGAGCGCCACACCGAGCAGACGCCGATCATCTACCAAAGCCTTCGCCGTATCGATCTGTCCGATCGTCTCCCGGAAATAGCTATCGAGGCGTTGGTTTTCCGTCGACGCCGCGAAAGCGGCTTGCTGCGTCTCCATCGTGCGCGAGAGAAACCGCCACCCTGCAAACCCGGAGAAAGGGACGACCGGCTGATACGTCATGACGCGCCTGCGGCGAGGAGGCGTTCCTCCCGTGGAAGAAGCGTGCGCAGTGCTTTCAGCGCTTGGTAATGCTGGTTCTCGATCACGGCGAGCGTGGCTGCATTGAGCTGCGCACGGCTATCTTGATCCTTGAGAACTTGACTGAGCTGCTCGATCCCCCGAAGCAACTGCATCTTCGCCTCTTGCGGATCGGTGTCACCGGAGAGCACGAGCTGCGCGATATAGCAAACCCGACGGACCGGGGTGTTGACCTCTCCGGGATGGATCGCGTCGCGCAGCCGAAGAATGTTTGCGTTCGGCGTCATGATCGCGAGTCGCGATCGGCGATCCCCATTTTCGATGACGGCACCGTTGATCAGCACTCTCTCTTTCGGGGCGAGTTTCAGAACGAGACCGCTCATTGCTTTGCCCCGTCTTGGCGCAACCCGCGCATGATGGCGGTGTTCACGTCGATCAGCGCATCGACCGACCGGTCTTGCGAAAGCACGAGGCGGCTATGCGCCTGCGTGAACTCGTGCAGGAAAAAGATGCGGGCGCGAAGATCTTGCGGCAAGCCATTCTCTGGATCGGCAACATCCGCCGCAAGCGCGGTCCAGAGGCGGCGGTTTTCGAAGATCGCTTCTGCCAGCGCGGCAAAAGAGGCATCTTGCGAAGAGACCTGTTTGAGGCGGCGCGTGATGCGGGCGAAGAGTTCGAATTCGAGCCCTCGCGGCGTGCGCATCGGCTGGCTGGGATTGGAATAGGCCGTTTTGGCCAAAGTCGTCGCGTACACGGGAAATCCTTCCGGTGACTGAAACTGATCATGCGCGCGGCACATGAGGGAAGCGGGGGCGCCAAGTCAGGCGCCCCTACCCGAGCCTTAGCGGAACAGCGAGAGGATGTTCTGCGGCTGCTGGTTGGCGATCGAGAGCGCCTGAATGCCCAGCTGCTGCTGCGTCTGCAGCGCCTGAAGACGGGCCGAAGCCTCTTCCATGTCAGCGTCAATCATCGAACCGATACCCGCTTTGAGCGAGTCGCTGAGGCTGGAGATGAAATCGGCTTGCGTGCCGATCCGTCCCTCCACGGAACCGAAGGACGATGCCGCGTCGGTTGCGGTCTGGATCAGCGTTTCGATATTGGAGAGCGCCGCGGTCGCCCCCGCATCACTGGTCACGTCGATCGATGCGACCGCGCCGAGGCCGCCTGCCCCCGCATTGACGAATTGAGACACGATCGTAAGGTCTCCCGCCAGATCGGCGATACCGTCATTTTTGAAGGTGAGAGTCGAATCGCTGGTGGTGCTGACACCGGCCGTGAAGTCGACTTGAAGGTTGGCGATACCCAGCGCGTCGATTGCCGATTTGAGGCCTGCTGCGATCAGGTCGGTGCGCGCAGTTCCAGTCTGCGCCGCGTCTGCCGCCGAGAGCGTGTAGCTGACGGTTTGGTCACCCAGGGTAACCCTGACGCTATCACCCGCAGCCCAGCTCACCGTATCATCAAGTAGGAGATCTTTACCGGTTCCATCCGCTTTGGCGAGGGTCGTTGCGGCAACGTCCTTGTCGGTGGACACCCCGTCGGACGCTGTGAAGGCAGCTTTGGCGGAATACCCACCGACCGACAGGTTCTGCGCGGCGACGTCGATATGACTTGCAGAGACGGTGCCGTCCGACGCGCGATCGAGCGAAGACAGAACCTTGACCGTCGCGGCCGAAGAGCCATCGACCAAGTTCAGCCCGTTAAACTGCGCCGCCCCGACCACCGAGGTCAATTGTTCCTGCAAGGCGTCGATATCGGTCTGGATCTTGTCGCGATCTACGTTCGATTCCTGCGCGGCGACGATTTTGGTTTTCATATCCGTCAGCAGGTCGGTGACGGTTTCGGCCGCCTTACGAGCGACGGCAACGGTCGATTCGCCCAGTGCGAGGCTGTCCGAAATGCCAGAGAAGCTCTTAACGTCGGATTCCATGACCTTCGAAATCGCCCAGACAGCCGCGTTGTCTTTCGCTGAGCCGACGGATTTGCCGGTCGAGATTTCGGATTGAGTGGTGGCGAGGCCGGAATTGATCCCTTTGAGGGTCTGCAGCGCGACCATCGCGCCGGTATTCGTCAGAATGCTGGACATGATTTATCCCTTTAGTGTCGACGCTTTGCGTCACTCGATTGAAAAGCCGCGTGTTCGGCGCGGCACTCAAGGCTTTCTGACCAATGCGCCTCCTGAGCTGTGAAGCGCGCCATCGCTTGGATGCGTCGCCACCATGGCCCTCCAAAGGCTAACAATCTGCTAAGTCCCTCCCCCGATCTCTCCACAAATTCCTTTCATGATTAACAGCTTATGCACGACGCTCGAAATCTCCGCTGCCGCGACGGATGGGCTGCGCTCGCCCTTGCTCGTCATAAGATTCGAAGCCTTTCGCCGCCGTCACGATCGTTTTCAAACGAGCCTGCGCCGCACGAACCCCGGCAAGCGCTGAGGCCAATAGCGTCTGATTTTCGCGCGCAAGCGCACGGATTTTTTCGACCGTGTCGCGATCAAGTTTCGTTAGCGCGGCCATCGCGCGCTCCTTTCGCTCCCTAAGCCCAACAAGATCCGAAAAATCCGCCGAACGGATCGCTTCCCGTTCGAGCCGTAGCAAAGAGACCAGCTCTTCCGCAGTATTCGTATCAGGCATCCTGTCCTCCGTTCTTGAGCGATTCGAAAATGGTTTCCGCGAGGCCAATTCCCCCGGCCTCAACCATGGCCTTGGACTGCTCGGCTCTCAGGAAGGACGCGAATTGCTCTTCGCCAATTCCGCCGCTGAAAGCGCCGCTTGCGGCTGTCATGCCCACCTCTTTGAGCATTTCCGAAAGGAACCCGGCCTCTAGCGCCTTCGCTTGCGCAAGCAGCTTGGCATCATGCGAAGAGAGACCAGCCGCGTGCGGCAGCGGTGATACGGTCGGACTGTGCATCGAACTCTCCAGTTGCAGATAATTTTCTGCACTCTGCCAGTCGGGCGTAAAGAATCGGTAAGTTCCTGCGGCGATAGTGGCCTCGACACAGACAGAAGTCGTGAGGACCATGATTCCCTTTCCGATTCCAGAAACGCCGAAAGGCCCGAGCGGCCATCTCAAGGCAGCAGCGAGACCTACCGATACGGCGGAGTCGCCGGGCGGAACCTTCACGCTTGAAGAAGAGGCCGCACCAAAAACCGTCGCAATCCCTCTTGGCGTTAACTTGGTTGAGGAGCCGGAGGGAGGCGCCGACAAGGACCCGCAGTGTGAGGCTGAAGATGCTCAAGTAGCGCCGACGAGCGGATCCGGCGCTCGAGAATTGGCTGGCAGCGATTCTGGGATTGCGCTGCCCGGTCCGCAGGGCCCGTTCGGCCCGACGCGGTCGGCGCTCACAGTCGACCCGGACCATCCCACAAAGCTCGATGGTCAAAAGAAGCCCGTGGAACGCATTGTCTCGCATGATGGCCGCGCGACGTCTCGACTGAACGAAAAAGGAGACCGGGAGAGGGTTTCGCTCGCTCACACGGAGACGGACAAAATAGAGGCGAATATCCCTGACACGGCTTCGGAAAGCTCATTGCGTTCTGTGCAACTCTCGAACGTGATGACCGTCCAGCCGCAGATCAGCGCACAAAACGCTGGCTTCGTGAAAGATGGAACGCTCTCAATACTCGTTAGAAATGATGCGGCGACCGTTGCGCCTCACGATGCGAGCGGTCGGGTGCAAAGGTCTACTGAAACTGGCAGAAATTCGGCGGTAGTTGTGTCGTCAAAACCCGAGGTGTTTGTCCCCGGGATTGATAGCGCTCAAAGTGCCGAGCCCGCATCGAAAGTTCCGACGCTCACAGCATCCGATGCAGAGGGGACAAAGGCAGGGAACGTTGAAATCAAAAGCACACCGCAGGAGAACGCAACTAGCTCGGGCCCTCTTCGTCCCGACGGTCGTTCAGAAATGGCGCTTCTGCGGGGCCCGAAGGCCGCGCCTTCTTTCCATTCACCTGCTGCAACACATAACCCTCTGGCAGGCAAACAACCTGAAAGCGCGCCCGTCTTTGGACAAAATAGCGCCCAAACCCAACCGACCGAAGCGTCAACTGGGGTTGCGCGCACCGATGCTCCAGAAACTGATCCGAAGCTGACCGGGATGCAGAGACGCGCAGGACACCAGGCAGCACCGGCCTTCTCTCCACTGCCCTCCACGCTCGCCGAGCCGCCCAGTGCGAAAACGCGAGCATCAAAGGCTGCAGACAGCAAAGTGAGCGCTAAGGAAGCACCGCAGCCCGTCGAGGCAAGCGTTGTCTCTTCGAGACTGCAGCAGGTCGCGAACGCAAATGCCCCACAGCACGAACTTGCGACCGAGGCCTCCGCCCCCCCTTCAACTGTCGGCGCCTCTGGAGCGATTGCGCGCCCTCAGCCTCAGCAGAACATGTCACCGATACTGAGCGTCGCACAAAGCGATGCGCCGCAGCATGAAAAGGCCGTGGCGCCCGAGAGGTCGACCCGGCTGGAGGCCGCACCTCTCCCTTCGGGTGCCATACCCTATGCGTCACCCGCGCGCGCTCCGAAACGCATAGATCATGCACGGACAACCTATCTCACGACGGCGGAACTGGGCGCGGCCAAAACCAATATGGACGACGCCGAGCTGACCGCCACGCGGGTCCATGTCGGTGAGACAGCAGAGACATGGGCCGCGGGCTCCGCCCCTCTGATCACCGCGTCGGGTGGGTCCGGGCAGACAAGCGCGGCGGCGACACCCGCACCCGCTTCGATCGCGCAGTCGATCGCCCATCAGATTGGGATCTCACTGCCACGGATGCCCGATCGACCGGTGGAGATTGCGCTCTCTCCGGAGGAGTTGGGCCATGTACGCATGACCCTCCATGCGAGCCAGAATGGCATGACGGTGGCGATACAGGCTGACCGCGCCGAGACCCTCGACCTCATGCGCCGCCATATCGAAACCCTCGCGCGTGAGATGCACGACATGGGCTATGGCTCGCTCGATTTTCAGTTCAGCCAGCGCGACGAGCGTCCGCAGCAACGGCCCGACATGCTCGACGGCTTGGGCGCAGGCCCGGACCTAGACCCAATTGAGACGCCGATTGCCCCGACCCCACGCGCGACCGCGCGCCTCGCCCCCCCGCAAAGCGGGCTCGATCTGCGGATGTAGGAGACGACCATGACCACCACTTCCCCCATCACCTCGCCTGCCACCGCCACGTCGGCCGTTACCGCCGCGGAGAATGGCACCGGCACCAAAGCCCCCTCGGCGCTGAGTTCGGATTTCGAGACTTTTCTGACGATGCTGACCGTTCAAATGAAGAACCAGGACCCGCTCAACCCGATCGAAAGCGCGGATTTCGCGGTGCAGCTCGCGACCTTTTCGGGCGTCGAACAGCAGGTGAAGACCAACGACCTTCTGACCGCTCTGTCTGGCCAGATCGGGCTCGGCGGGTTGAGCGAACTGGCGGGTTGGGTCGGGATGCAGGCGCGTGCCGAGGCGCCGAGCTACTTCGACGGCGCGACGCCCGTGGATCTCACGCCAGACGCGCGATCGGGGGCCGATGCCGCGGTTCTCGTGGTCACGGATTCCACCGGGCGTCAGGTCGCGCAGAAACCGATCTCGCCCGCACTCGACAGCTATGCCTGGGACGGCACGAACGACGCAGCTCAGGCACTGGACGCAGGGCAATACAGTTTCGCGCTGCAAAGCTACGCCTCGGGAAGCTTGATCGGCACCGACCCGGTCGCGGCCTACACGCGCGTGACCGAGGTGCAATCAGGCGCGGACGGCGCGCTGCTCACGCTTGAAGGCGGCGCCACGATCGCCGCGGACACGGTCAGTGCGTTGCGAGAGGGTTAAAGCAACCGACCCAGCACCACGCCCAGCAACAGCAGGGCCGTCCCGGCAGAGATCAGCGCAGCATAGCGCCAGCGGGTTACCGTCACGGGGGTCGGCGTCGGTTCGGTCTGCTTGCGGATCGCCGCCTTTACCAGATCGGGGAGTTCCGGCCCGAAACGGCCCAGAACCTGCACCGTCTTGCGCAGGTCATTCGCGATGGCGCGCGGACCGAGGCTTTCGCGGATATATTTCTCCACGACCGGCTTCGCGACTTCCCACATGTTCAGAGACGGATGCAGAGAGCGCGCGACGCCCTCGACGACCACCATGGTGCGCTGCAGCAAGATCAGCTGTGTCTGGGTCTGCATCCCGAACCGCTCGGTCACCTCGAAGAGATAGGCCAGAAGCCGCGCCATCGAGATATGCGCCGCATCCATCCCGAAGATCGGCTCGCCGACAGCGCGCAGCGCCAGAGCGAACTCGTCGACATCGCGATCGGCAGGGACGTAACCGGCCTCGAAATGCACCTCCGCCACGCGCTTATAGTCGCGCTGGATGAAGCCCATGAGAATCTCGGCATAGACCCGGCGGGTATATTCGTCGATCTGCCCCATGATCCCGAAATCATAGGCGAGAATATCGCCATTCGCGGCCACTTTGAGATTGCCGTGATGCATGTCGGCATGGAAAAAACCGTCGCGCAGCGCATGGCTGAGGAACAGCTGCAAGACGCGCTCGCCGGTGGCCTTGAGGTCATGACCTGCCGCGCGCAGCCCGTCAGGGTCGCCCATCGGCAGCCCCTCGGCCCAGTCGAGCACCATCACCCGCTTGGCCGAAAGGTTCCAGACCGGCTGCGGCACGAGGAAGCCAGCATCGCCTTCGGTATTCGCGCCGAATTGCGAGGCAGAGGCCGCTTCCAGACGCAAGTCCAGCTCGCCCATAACGACGGATTCGAAATGCTTGATCACCTCGCTCGGGCGCAAGCGGCGCGAGGCGGGCGAAATCCGTTCGATCATCGCGGCGGCGAAATGGAACGCGTCGAGATCGCGGCGGAAAGCGCGCTCGATCCCCGGACGCAGCACTTTCACCGCGACGCGCTCGCCCGTATCGGCGCGGCGTGCGGAATGGACCTGCGCGATCGAGGCGGCGGCGACAGGCTCGGAAAACTCCATGAACAGCTGATCGGCGGGCGCACCCAGTTCTTCCTCGACCATGCGTTTGGCCACGGAAGTCTCGAAGGGCGGCAGCTTGTCCTGCAGCACACGCAGCTGATCGGCGAGCTCCGAGCCGACCACGTCGGGCCGTGTCGAGAGGACCTGACCGAACTTGATATAGGCCGGGCCCAGCGCAGTGATCGCACGCGTCACCGGCGGCAGTTCCGGATCGCCCTTGTAACCGAGCCACGCGAAGGGCGCGCTGATCGCATAGGCCACGGCGCGCAGCCGCGGCGGCGCGTCCATCGCTTCGAGCGCCTGATGCATCGCACCCGTGCGGATGAAGGTCGCGCCCGTCCGGATCAGGCGCCAGATATTATGGGGTCCGCGCATCGGTTAAAGTTTCCAGCCCGAATGCAGCGCCGCGATCCCCATCGAGAGGTTCCGGTAGGAGACATTCTCGAACCCGGCCTCGCGGATCATCTGCGCGAATGCCTCCTGCGTCGGGAATTTGCGGATCGATTCCACCAGATACTGATAGCTGTCGCGGTCATTCGCGACGATCTCGCCCATCTTCGGGATCACGTTGAAGGAATAGAGATCATAGGCCTTCTGCATCATCTCGTTCGGAATCTGGCTGAATTCGAGCACCATGATCCGCCCGCCGGGCTTGAGAACCCGGTAGGCTTCCTTGAGCGCATCAGGAATGCGCGTCACGTTCCGGATGCCGAAAGAGATCGTGTAGACGTCGAAGGAGTTATCCGCGAAGGGCAGCGCCATCGCATCGCCAACGACCCAGTCGAGACTGTCGGCCATGCTTTCGGCCTCGGCGCGCTTGCGGCCTTCGACCAGCATCGATTCGGTCATATCGCAGACCGTGGCGTGGCCCGAGCCTGCGCGCTTGAGGAAGCGGAAGGATACATCGCCCGTGCCGCCCGCCACATCGAGCAGCTTCTGACCCGGTCGCGGCGCGAGCCAATCCATCATCGCATCTTTCCAGACGCGGTGGATGCCCATGCTCATCAGGTCGTTCATGATGTCGTATTTCGATGCCACTCGCGAAAACACGCCGTGAACCATGCCTGCCTTGGCATCTTCGTCCACGGTCTGAAAACCGAAATGCGTGGTCTTTGATTGCTCTGCGCTCATGGGCCCTTGCCGTTCCTCATTTCACCCCCTTCTTATAGGGGCCCTTTGCCCCAAGACAATGCGATGAGGAGGAACAATGCCCGAATTGCCCGAGGTCGAGACGGTTCGTCGCGGGTTGGTCCCGGCCATGGAAGGCCATCGGATCGAGCGCGCCGAAGTCAATCGGCCCGACCTGCGCTGGCCCCTGCCCGAGCGGATGGCGGAGCGGCTGCAAGGTGCCCGCATCGACCGTCTGCGGCGACGGTCGAAATACATCCTCGCCGATCTCGACAGCGGGGAGAGCCTGCTGATCCATCTGGGGATGTCCGGGCGGATGCTGGTGTCGGGCGTGACGCTCGGCGAATTTCACCTCGATCATCCGGCGCCCGCCAAGCACGATCACGTTGTTTTGCACATGTCCGGCGGCGGGCGCGTGACCTTCAACGATGCGCGCCGGTTCGGAGCGATGGATCTGGTGCTGACCGAGCGTGAGCAGGCCCATTGGCTGCTGGCGGGGCTGGGCCCAGAGCCCTTCGGCAACGACTTCCACGAAGACTATCTGGTCGAGGCGCTCAAACGCCGCGCGACCCCGATCAAATCCGCGCTGCTCGATCAGCATGTCGTGGCGGGTCTGGGCAACATCTATGTCTGCGAAGTGCTGCATCGGGCAGGTATCGATCCGCGCCGTCAGGCGAAGCGGATCTCGAACCTACGGCTCGCCTCGCTCGTGCCGATTATCCGCGAGGTGCTGACCGACGCGATCTCGGCCGGCGGCTCGTCCCTGCGCGACCATCGTCAGGCGGATGGGGAACTGGGATACTTCCAGCACAGCTTCCATGTCTACGACCGCGAGGACACGCCCTGCACCACCTGCGCCACCCCGATCCGGCGCATCGTTCAGTCGGGACGTTCGACCTTTTTCTGCCCGTCTTGCCAGAAATGACGCAGCGCTCCAGCCTCATAAGACGCTTGATCTGATTTGATGCTCTGCTAGGAGTCCCGTTCAGAGACAAGGAAAGGCAAGACCGAATGGCCTACCAGACCCTGATCGTCGAGATCGAGGATTACGTTGCCCTGATCCGGCTCAACCGCCCCGACGCACTGAACGCCCTGAACTCCCAATTGCTGGGGGAACTGGCCGAGGCGCTGAAATCGGCGGAAGAGAATGACAAGGTGCGTTGCATCGTCATCACCGGTTCGGAAAAGGCCTTCGCGGCTGGCGCAGACATCAAGGAAATGTCGGAAAAGAGCTTCGTGGACATGTTCACGAGCGACTTCTTCGGCAAGGAAGCGGATGCCATCAACCGCATCCGCAAACCGATCATCGCTGCGGTGGCGGGCTACGCGCTCGGCGGCGGTTGCGAACTGGCAATGATGTGCGATTTCATCATCTGCGCGGAGAACGCCAAGTTCGGCCAGCCCGAGATCAATCTCGGCGTGATTGCCGGGATCGGCGGCACCCAGCGCCTGACGCGCTTCGTGGGCAAGTCCAAAGCGATGGACATGCATCTCACGGGCCGCTTCATGGATGCGGGCGAGGCCGAACGGTCGGGGCTCGTCAGCCGGGTCGTCCCGAACGCCAAGCTGATCCCGGAGACGATGGCTGCGGCGCAGAAGATCGCCGAGAAGTCGATGCTCGCGACCCGCGCGGCGAAAGAAGCGGTGAACCGCTCCTACGAGACGACGATGAACGAGGGCATCCTGTTCGAGCGTCGTCTGTTCCACGGGCTGTTTGCGACCGACGACCAGAAGGAGGGCATGGCCGCCTTCCTCGAAAAGCGCGAGCCGCAATTCCGCGACAAGTGAGCCCTTTCGGGCCACCAACGCGACACTAGATGGCGGGGCTTCGGCCCCGCTTTTCATTATCCCCCTTTCCCTTTCACGCATTTTGGCTTATCAGGCCGCCTCACATGCGCGTGGAGCCCGCTTAGGCTAGAATCATCTAGGTTCGCTGGAGCCCGGGGTCTGTCGTGCGATTGAAAGATTTGAACAGACCCGGAAAGTGGGAAGATACACATGGCTAACACGCCCCAGTCCAAGAAACGCGCCCGTCAGAACGAGCGCCGCCAAGACGTCAACAAAGCACGTCGCTCGCGCATCCGTACCTTCATCCGCAAAGTCGAAGAAGCCATCACTTCGGGCGACTACGAAGCGGCAACCAACGCTCTGCGCGCGGCTCAGCCTGAACTGGCTCGCGGCGTCACCAAAGGCGTGCTGCACAAGAACACCGCATCGCGCAAAGTCTCGCGCCTCGCTTCGCGCGTGAAGGCCCTCAAAGCCTGATCTGCACTTCCGGAGCGAACTGGCTCGGGAATACGCTGGATTCCTTACTAAAAACGCGTCTGCCTATCTGGCCGGCGCGTTTTTTCTTGGACAATCAACGACTTGATACGAAACTGTTGCAGTTTTGCGCAGCCCCCTCAGATTCGTTTCGGGGAATCTCACGTCAAGCGCAAAGGTCGGTTGCCTGCGGGCTCACCAGCTTGCTAGCTTCTACCTGCGATTCACGTCGCCTTGGGGGACATGACGCATTTATCTGGCCGTCGAGGGCAAATAAGTCTGCCACGACAAATGAAAAAGCCTGGCGGCGACCAGCGAAATGCGATTCCGATTCTCGAGGGGGTATAACCCCTCACTTTCGGCAACTCTGCCTGACACCGGGTTTTAGCCCCGGCAGGTAGGTCGTGTCTGTTTGTATTCGAGTTTGGCCTGCCAGCCGGACTCACCGCAAAGCCAAGGGACGAAGACGCACCTGATTTGTGTTTGGCGATGGGCGGAAAAATGACGGACGACACTTGGGGGCAGGTCTGCAATGAGCTTCAAAAAGCTGTTGGGCAAAACAACTACACGACCTGGATCGCTCCGCTTGAGCTGATCGACCTCGAGGACGGCATCGCCTCGTTCCAAGCACCGACGAAATTCATGTGCGACTGGGTCTCGCGCAACTTCGCGGAACCGATCCTGAGCGAATTGCGCCGGGCGGGCGTCTCCGCCGAGCGCGTCAATATCTCGGTCCCGTCGCGCCGCCCCATGAACGGCTCTGCGAATGGCGCCACGCGCCCGACGGTTCCGGCCCCTGCCCCGGCCGCTCCTGCCGTCAAGCCGCGCAAGACCCCGCGCCCCGACGAGCCGCTTCCCGGCGCGCCGCTGGATTCGCGTTTCACCTTCGACAGCTTCGTCGTCGGCAAACCGAACGAGCTGGCCCATGCCGCCGCCAAGCGCGTCGCCGAAGGCGGCCCCGTCACCTTCAACCCGCTGTTCCTCTATGGTGGCGTCGGCCTTGGTAAGACGCACCTCATGCACGCCATCGCGCATGACCTGCAGCATCAGCGCCCCGATCTGCGCGTGCTCTACCTCTCGGCCGAGCAGTTCATGTATCGCTTCGTGCAGGCGCTGCGCGAAAAGCAGATCATGGACTTTAAGGAGATGTTCCGCTCGATCGACGTTCTCATGGTCGATGACGTGCAGTTCATCGCCGGCAAGGATTCCACGCAGGAAGAGTTCTTCCACACGTTCAACGCGCTGGTCGATCAGGGCAAACAGATCGTCATTTCGGCGGATCGTGCGCCCGGTGAGATCAAGGACCTCGAAGAGCGCATCAAGTCGCGCCTGTCCTGCGGCCTCGTCGTCGACCTGCACCCGACCGATTACGAACTGCGCCTTGGCATTCTGCAGACCAAGACCGAAGCCTATAAGAGCGAGTATCCCGATCTGAAGATCGCCCCCGGCGTTCTGGAGTTCGTGGCGCACCGGATCACGTCGAACGTGCGTATCCTCGAAGGCGCGCTGACCCGTCTGTTTGCCTATGGCTCGCTGATCGGGCGCGAAATCACGATGGATCTGGCGCAGGAATGCCTCAAGGACCAGCTCCGCCAATCCGAGCGCAAGGTCACCGTCGAGGAAATCCAGCGCAAGGTCGCGGAACATTACAACGTCCGCCTCTCGGATCTCGTGGGCCCCAAACGCCTGCGTGCCATCGCACGGCCGCGTCAGGTGGCGATGTTCCTCGCGAAATCGCTGACCACCCGTTCGCTGCCCGATATCGGGCGCCGCTTCGGGGGCCGCGATCACACCACGATCATGCATGGCATCCGCAAGATCGAAGAGCTGCGCGGCACGGATTCGCAGCTCGCCGAGGATATCGAGTTGCTCCGCCGCCTCCTTGAAAGCTGATCTGGCCCGCCGGGCTTGACGCTCCGGGCAAAGCGGCCGAAGGTCTGCGAAAACCGTTGTGCCGGCGGCGCGAGGTGCTACCTTGCCAGCCCCGGAAAGTCGTGAGGGATCGACATGAAATTCAGCATCGAACGCGCCGCTCTGCTCAAGGCCGTCTCGCAAGCGCAATCCGTTGTGGAACGCCGCAACACGATCCCGATCCTTGCAAACGTCCTGATCGAAGCCGAAGGCGACACCGTCCAGTTCCGCGCGACCGACCTTGATATCGAGGTGGTCGACAAGGCGCCCGCACAGGTCGAACAGGCCGGAGCCACGACCGTCTCGGCGGTCATGCTGCATGAAATCGTGCGCAAACTGCCCGATGGCGCGCTGGTCTCGATCTCGGATGATCCGGCCGCCGGGCGTCTGAACGTGCAGGCCGGCCGGTCGAGCTTCAACCTCGCCACGCTGCCGAAGGAAGACTTCCCGGTGATGGCCTCCTCGGAATACACCGCGAATTTCACGGCCAAGGCCGGGGTGCTCAAGCGCCTGTTCGACAAGTCGAAATTTGCGATCTCGACCGAAGAGACCCGCTATTACCTCAACGGCGTCTATATGCATATCGCGACCGGCGAAGACGGTCAGGTGCTGCGCTGCGTCGCGACAGACGGTCACCGTCTGGCGCGCATCGATTCCGGCCTGCCGGAAGGCGCCTCGGGCATGCCAGGCGTGATCGTGCCGCGCAAGACGGTGAACGAGCTGCGCAAGCTTCTGGAAGATGACGATCAGGAAATCGCGGTCTCCGTGTCGGAAACCAAGGTCCGTTTCGCGACCCCGGTGATCACGCTGACCTCGAAGGTCATCGACGGCACCTTCCCCGATTACACCCGCGTCATCCCGACCGGGAACACCCGCCAGTTGGAAGTCGACGCCTCCGAATTCGCGAAAGCGGTGGACCGTGTGGCGACCGTCTCGTCGGAGCGTTCGCGCGCGGTGAAACTGGCGCTGGAAGCCGACAAGCTGGTGCTGTCGGTCAACGCGCCCGATGCCGGTGCTGCGGAAGAAGAGCTGGTCGTGGCCTATGCCGACGAGCCGCTGGAGATCGGTTTCAACGCGAAATACCTGCTCGAAATCGCGAGCCAGGTCGATCGCGAGAATGCCGTCTTCCTGTTCAACTCCTCGGGCGATCCGACCCTGATGCGCGAAGGTGGCGACACCTCGGCGGTCTATGTGGTCATGCCGATGCGCGTGTGACATCTGCCGGGAGCCTCCGGCGGGGATATTTTGACCAACACGAAGAGGCGCGATGCTGCGTGAGCTGAAGATATTGCAGTTCCGCTCGCATCGTCGTGCCGAAATCGCTTTCGACGAGCGGCCCGTGGCGATCTACGGGCCGAACGGCGCAGGCAAGACGAATATCCTCGAGGCCGTGTCTCTGCTCTCGCCCGGGCGCGGGTTGCGCAGGGCGCAGGCCGACGAGTTGATGCGCCGCGCCGAGGCCGTGGGTTGGAAGCTGCGCGCCGTCACGGATACGCATGAGATTGAAACCTCCGCCCTGCCCGGCGAGTCGCGCCGGGTCGAGATCGACGGCAAGGCGGCGCCGCAGGTCGCACTGGCGCAGATCCTGCGGGTGCTCTGGCTAGTGCCCTCGATGGACCGGCTCTGGATCGAAGGGGCTGAAGGGCGCAGGCGGTTTCTCGACCGGATGGTGATGAGCTTCACCCCCGCCCATGCCGAGGTGACGCTGGCGCATGAAAAGGCGATGCGCGAGCGTAACCGCTTGCTGAAAGACATGGTGCGCGACCCGAACTGGTATCACGCGCTGGAGGCGCAGATGGCCGAGGCAGGCGCTGCGATCCGGGCGAACCGGGCCGAGGCCCTGACGCGGATCATGCAGGCGCAGGCCGATGCGGCGACGGCATTTCCCGCGGCGCATCTGGTCCTCGAGAATGAGGGCCCCGAGGATCTGGCCGCAGCGCTCGACGCAAATCGCCCCCGCGACATGTCGGCGGGCCGCACGCTGGAGGGACCGCACCGTGCCGATCTGCTGGCCACTTACGTCGAGAAGGACGCCCCCGCCGCGCAATGCTCCACCGGCGAGCAGAAGGCGCTTCTGATCTCGCTGATCCTCGCCAATGCGCGGGCACTTGCGGGCGAGGATGTGGTGCTTCTGCTCGACGAGGTTGCGGCCCATCTGGACTCCGGCCGGCGCGCGGCGCTTTATGACGAAATCTGCGCGATGGGCGCACAGGTGATGATGACCGGGACCGGCGCGGAACTGTTCGAGGCGCTCGGGGACCGCGGGCAATATCTTGAAGTGGTCGAGGGGCCGCAGGGCTCCGAAGTGAGGGAGGCAACGCCATGAGCTATCCGCAGCAACGGGTGACGCTGATCACGCTGGGCGTGGCCGATCTCGACCAGTCCAAGGCCTTCTACGGAGCCCTCGGATGGCAACCCCAAGCCGAGCAGAACGACGTCGCCTTCTACCAGCTCCACGGGATGGCGCTGAGCCTGTTCTCTCTGCCCGCGCTGGCCGCCGATCAGGGCCGCCCCCGCGCAAGGCTGGGGACCGGGGCGATGACGCTGGCGCAGAACTTCGACAGTCCTGAAGAGGTGGATGCCGCCTTCGCTGCCGCGCTCGAAGCGGGCGCATCCGAACTGAAAGCCCCCGAGAAGACCTTCTGGGGTGGCTATGCGGGCTATTACGCCGATCCCGACCACCATGTCTGGGAACTTGCCCATAATCCTTTCTGGCCGCTGGCCGACGACGGAAGCCTCACCCTGCCATGACCCTCACGCTCTCGCAGATCGCACTCTATTCCGGCGCGCTTCTGGTTCTCTTCCTCACCCCCGGGCCGGTCTGGCTCGCCCTTCTCGCCCGCGCCATGTCGGGCGGGTTTGCCGCCGCATGGCCGCTCGCATTCGGGGTCACCGTTGGCGACATGATCTGGCCGGCGCTCGCCATTCTCGGGGTATCTTGGCTGGTGGGCGAATTCAGTTGGTTTCTGGATGCGCTGCGTTGGGTGGCGGTGGCGATGTTCGTCGGGATGGGCGCGCTCCTGATCCGCCATGCCGACCATCAGATCAGCTCCGACAGCCGCCTGACGCGCCCCGGCATGTGGGCGGGCTTCGTCGCCGGGCTCATCGTGATCATCGGCAATCCCAAGGCGATCCTGTTCTACATGGGCATCCTGCCGGGCTTCTTCCCGATCGCCACGATGACCTGGATCGACATCGCCCTCGTCAGCCTGATTTCGGCCATCGTACCGCTGACCGGCAACCTGATCCTCGCCGCCTTCGTCGACCGCATCCGCAACTTCGTGCAAAGCCGCGGCAAGCTGGCAAAGCTCAACCGGATCGCGGGCGGGCTGATGATCCTTGTAGGCCTTCTTATCGCCGTGACGTGACCCCCTAAATCTTGTGTCTGACACGTGACATTCCTCTGCCCAGCCGATATAAAACCGGCAACAGATAAAGGACGGGCAGGCATGACCGACGACACCCCGAAGAAGAACGCATACGGAGCCGATTCCATCAAGGTTCTCAAAGGCTTGGAAGCCGTGAGAAAACGGCCCGGCATGTATATCGGCGATACCGATGACGGCTCGGGCCTGCACCACATGGTCTATGAGGTCGTTGATAACGGGATCGACGAGGCCTTGGCCGGTCACGCGGACTACGTCGCCGTGAAAATTCACGCGGATTCTTCGGTCTCCGTGCGCGATAACGGCCGCGGGATTCCGGTCGATATCCACGCAGAGGAAGGCGTCTCCGCGGCCGAGGTCATCATGACCCAGCTGCACGCCGGCGGGAAGTTCAACAACACCGACGATGACGGCAACGCCTACAAGGTGTCGGGCGGTCTGCACGGCGTGGGCGTCTCGGTGGTGAACGCGCTCTCCGACTGGCTGGAACTGACGGTCTGGCGTGACGGCAAGATCCACAAGGCGCGCTTCGAGCATGGCGAATGCGTCGAGCATGTCCATGTCGTGGGCGACGCCCCCAACGAGAGCGGCACCGAGGTGCGTTTCCTCGCGTCGAGCAAGGAAGACGATCCCGAAGGTACCTTCTCGAACCGTGAGTTCGTCTTCGCCACGCTGGAAAAGCGTCTGCGCGAACTGGCCTTCCTGAACTCAGGCGTCCGCATCATCATCGAAGACGAGCGTCCTGCCGAGCCGATCAAGACCGAACTGCACTACGAAGGCGGCGTTCGGGAATTTGTGAAATATCTGGATCGCTCGAAAAACGCCGTGATGGAGGATCCGATCTACATGGTCGGCGAGGTCCGCGGCATCGGTGTCGAATGCGCGATGTGGTGGAATGACAGCTACCATGAGACGGTGCTGCCCTTCACCAACAACATCCCGCAGCGTGACGGCGGCACCCATATGGCGGGCCTGCGCGGCGCGCTGACCCGCACGATCACCAAATACGCGCAGGAAAGCGGTATCGCCAAGCGCGAGAAGGTCGATTTCACCGGTGACGACGCGCGCGAAGGCCTGACCTGCGTGCTCTCGGTGAAAGTGCCCGATCCGAAATTCTCCAGCCAGACCAAGGATAAGCTGGTCTCCTCCGAGGTCCGCCCGGCGGTCGAGAACCTCGTGAACGAGAAGCTCGCCGAATGGTTCGAGGAAAACCCGAACGAGGCCAAGCAGATCGTCGGCAAGATCATCGAGGCTGCACTGGCGCGTGAGGCTGCCCGCAAGGCGCGCGAACTCACGCGCCGCAAGACGGTGATGGATGTGGCCTCCCTGCCCGGCAAGCTCGCCGACTGTCAGGAAAAAGACCCGTCGCTGTCGGAAGTCTTCCTCGTCGAGGGTGACTCCGCAGGCGGTTCGGCCAAGCAGGGCCGCGAGCGTAAAAACCAGGCGGTGCTGCCGCTGCGCGGTAAGATCCTCAACGTCGAGCGCGCGCGCTTCGACCGGATGCTCGGCTCGGATCAGATCGGCACGCTGATCACCGCGCTCGGCACCGGGATCGGCCGCGACGAGTTCAACATCGACAAACTGCGCTACCACAAGATCGTCATCATGACCGATGCGGATGTCGACGGTGCGCACATCCGGACGCTTCTGCTGACCTTCTTCTTCCGCCAGATGCCCGAGATCATCGAGCACGGCTATCTCTACATCGCGCAGCCGCCGCTCTACAAAGTCGCGCGCGGCAAGTCCGAGGTCTATCTGAAGGACCAGACCGCGCTGGAGGATTACCTGATCGACATGGGCGTCGAGGGGGCCATTCTGCGGCTCAACACCGGCGAAGAAATCTCCGGTCAGGATCTCAAGCGCGTCGTCGAAGAGGCGCGCCTGATCAAGCGCATCCTCGCGACTTTCCCGACCCATTACCCGCATCACATCCTCGAGCAGGCGGCGATCGCGGGCGCAATGGTGCCGGGCAAGATCGACGGCGATGCGCAGGGCGTCGCGAACTCGGTGGCCGAGCGTCTCGACCTCGTCGCGCTGGAATACGAGCGCGGCTGGCAGGGCCGCCCGACGCAGGATCACGGCATCCGCCTCGCCCGCGTGCTGCGCGGCGTGGAAGAGGTCCGCACGCTCGACGGCGCGGTGCTGCGCTCGGGCGAGGCGCGGCGTCTGGGCAGCCAGACGGACCAGCTCAAGGAGGTCTATGACCGCCCGGCGAAACTGGTGCGCAAAGAGCGTGAAATCCTCATTCACGGCCCGCTGGAACTGCTCGACGCAATCCTCAAGGAGGGCGAAAAGGGCCTGAGCCTGCAGCGCTACAAGGGTCTGGGCGAAATGAACCCCGAGCAGCTTTGGGAAACCACGCTCGATCCGTCCGCGCGCACGCTCTTGCAGGTCCGCATCGAAGACGTGGCCGAGGCCGAGGATATCTTCTCGAAGCTGATGGGCGACGTCGTCGAACCGCGCCGCGAGTTCATCCAGCAAAACGCCCTCACGGTGGAAAACCTCGACTTCTGAGGCTCTGTAGGGCAGCGCATAATGCTTCGCGCTGCCCATAAGTTTTCGCGAAACGCCCATTAGGCTTCGTTTCTGGCGTTTCGGCCTACAAGGCCGGCACGAGAGATTCTCGGCTTCTGATCAGTCTCTTTTGAAGGGTTTCAGGCCCAGTTTCGGTTCCTGAGCAACAGGTTGGCTTCACCCTGGGAGGACACTCTGTTTGGCGCTTACTCTGTAAGAGATTCGATCGGCAGTTATTAATCTCGGCGCGACAATGGGCGGGAAGCGGACGTTCGCTGCGCGAGGGCCCAAGGTCCAGGCATGCGAGGTTGACTGGAGAGAGTGTGTCGACTTTGGCCAATTGGGAACGGCCATTCGGCCTGGCTCCGCAGAACGACCGTCCGTTCTCATCATATCCGGGTTTCACTGACCAGACGCAGGCCGAGATGCGCGGGCGGGCTTCCGACCGCGCAGCCGCCGCGCGCGGGATCTCGCACCAGAAACGGGATCGCTGCGACATGCTCGCCGCCTGCGAAGAAGGCCGCGCATTTCTTCGGGTCGATGGGGCCGCCGCCCTCCCCGCCATAACAATCCTGCGTCCATTCCCAGACCGAGCCGTCGAGATCGACGATCCCCTCGGCGCTGGTCGAGAAGCTGCCCCGCGGCGAGAGCTTGCGCGGCGCGAGGCCGGTGGTCAGGTAGGTCGACGCCCATGTCAGGTCGGGATCGGTGAAGATCGGATCTTCCTTTTCCGGTAGCACGTCCTTGGCCATGAACTGCCATTCGGCAATCGTCGGCAGCCGGAAGTCGTGGCGCGCCTTACGATTGATCCAGCCGAGATACTGCTCGACATCGACATGGCTCAGCCCGGTGGCCGGCATCGTCGCCGTCTCGCTGCCGGGCGGAGCGCGTAAGGCGAGCTCGCAGGCGCCGTCCGCGTGGCAACGATTCCACTCCGCGACCGTCACTTCGTATTTCTGAACGTAAATCGCATGGCCGTCGGGCAGCGTCACCACCCGCTCGGCCATCTGCGGCACGTAATCGAGATCGGGGCCGCGCAGGAAACCCCACGCGGCCCCGAGGGCGATGATCGCCGCCCCCGCCGCAAGCACCTTCCGAAGGGAAAGACGGGGCGCGAGGAAAGCGAGTTTGGCGATCATCTCCGGTCTCCTTGGCTCAGGTTTCAACCACATGGGGCGGCGTCACCTGCTCCATCAGAGCATTGTCCCATGCACCGTCGACCACGAAGTGGGCCGTGGCACCCAGCAGGGCCGCCTCGATCAGGTTGTGGTTGACGTAGGCGTAGACGCCCGGCTGCAGGAAGGTATACATCGCGGCCCCCGCGCTGCCGCCGCGGATGAACCAGGTCTCCTGATCCTTCTGCGGGGGATTGGCGAATTTGCCGTTCTCCCAGACATGGTCGCCATGACCGCCGATCAGGTGCGGACGGCTGTCGCGGTTGGCCTGATTGTGGACCATCAGAACCGTGTCGCCGACCTTGGCCTTGAAGGCGTTCTCACCCGTCAGCGCCCCGACCGAACCGTTGAAGACCGAGTGGGTCGGCGTGAGCGTGCGCATCGCCTCGACGCTGTCGGCGAAGTCCTCACCGGCGACCTCGTAAGTCTTGTAATCGCCGTTCTCGTCCATCGGCAGGTAGAAGTCCTGCTCGCCGATATAGGCGATCGTGTCGTAGCGCAGCGGGTTGCCCTCGGCATCCTTGAGCCCGTCGCGCGGCAGCACCATCAGCGTGCCGTTCATGCCGTGGGTGACGTGGTAGGGGATCATCGCCCCACCCGGCGCGCAGTGATAGGTGAACACGCCCGGCCGCGTCGCCTTGAAGCGCAGCACCGTTTCCTCGCCGGGATAAACGTGGGTCAGGCCACCGCCGCCCAGAGCGCCCGAGGAGGCGTGGAAGTCGATATTGTGCTCCATCTGCGAAGCGGCGGGGTTGCTCAGGGTCAGTTCGACATAGTCATCCTGATGCACGATGATCAGCGGGCCGGGAACCGAGCCGTTATAGGTCAGCGCCCAGATGCTCGCGCCGGTATCCTCGTCCACCGTCAGAAGGACCTCGCGGGTCTCCATCCGGATCTCGACGATTTTCGGACCACCGGTCGCGACCTGCTCATGTTTGGGCGCGAAGGGCGGTGCGACAAGCTCTTGCTGGACGCGGGTATAGCCCGAAAGGTCCACTTTGGGCGCGGCCACCTGAGCCTCGGCCTCGGCAAGGATGAATTTCGGCGCGGCAGGGCGCGGCGCGACATGGGGCGCCATACGCTTCGACGCGGTTCCGGCCATCCCGGCGCCAGCGGTCATCGCCGCGGCGCCTGCCAGAAGAGAGCCTCGCAGCACGTTGCGGCGGTTGGTTTTCACGAGAGCTGGATTGACATATTTCGGCATTTTAGCCTCCACTGGTTAAACGTAGCAGGAAGATGTCGCGCGTTTCCTGCCGCGGACGCTCACAGCGCGCCCAATTCCTCTTCAAAGCGTTCCTTGGCTTTCTTCGGCATGCGGCCTTCGAAGAAATTGTCGGGGGTGGTTGCGTCGCCCACCGCGATCACCATCACCATACCCATCGCGTAATGCGGTTTGCAGCGCACGGCGTAGAGCCCCTCGGTGTCGAGCGTCACTTCGACCTCTTTGTTGACCTTGCCGGCGAAGCCCTCGGCCCCGTCCGGGATCATCCCGTCGATGCTTTCGGCGTTGTGCCCCTTGTCGGTCGGGATGAAGCGAATCGTATCGCCGGGAGCGGCTTTCACGAGGGCGGGCTCAAAGACCATCATCCCCTTTTCGCCTTTGTTGAGCATGTGAACCTCGTGGGTCTCGGCGCTCGCCGCCCCGCCCAGAAGGGCGGTCATCGCGAGGGCGGAAATCAGGGTGCGGATCATCTTTTCGTCCTTTCGTGGATCCTTGGATTGCCCCCTGTCTAACGAGGTTCGGCCCGCGGCTTTTTGTTCTGGCGCAAACTTCTCGGCGCTTTCTCACAACGTCGCGAGAATTTTTGACGGCGTGCTCGCGGCTGCGTGATGTTTGATATTGAACGCGCCGCGAGGCCTGCGTTTAGAGAAGGAATGAGCGCGCCTACTCCCCGAAAGACGATGCCCAGGCTCGACGAGAGCCTGCTGATGCCGATGCCGCCTTTCTCCCGACTGGAGAAGCGGCAGATCCGCGAGATTCTCGACCTCGCCAGCGTGCGCCGCTTCGACGAGGGCGTGGCGGTCTTCGAGGAAGGCGCTCCGGCAGAGCGGTTCTACATGCTGCTCGACGGTTATATCCGGGTGATGCGGATCACGCCGACGGGCGAGCAGGTGATCGCGCTGCATATCCCCTCGGGGCAGCTCTTCGGGATCGCGCAGGCGCTTGGGCGCACGACCTATCCCGCGACGTCCGTCACCGCCTCGGAGGCGATCGTGCTCGGCTGGCCGATGCGCCTCTGGGATCAGTTCGTGGCGCAATATGATGGCTTCGCCTCTGAGACCTACAAGACCGTCGGCCAGCGCATCGGTGAGATGAACAATCGCATCGTCGAGATGGCGACCCAGCAGGTCGAGCAGCGGGTGGCCAATTCGCTCCTGCGCCTGATCAATCAGACCGGGCGGAAGGTGGAGGCCGGGATCGAGATCGACTTCCCGATCACCCGGCAGGATCTCTCGGAGATGACCGCGACCACGCTGCACACGGTCTCGCGGCTATTGAGCGCTTGGGAAAAGCAGGGTGTGGTCGCGAGCCGCCGCAAGCGGATCACCGTGACCGATCCACACCGTCTGGTGCTGATTTGCCGGGGCGAGGCGCCGCCGTCTCGATAGATGCCGCAATAGCCGCGTCCAGCTCGGCGATGAAGTCGTCGAGATCGAGCCGATATTCGGTGCAGGCATCGTCGATCGTGTGGAACGGGTTCACGAGGCAGCCCACGCAGAGCATCTTGTGACGCATGAATACCTCTATCGTGGCAGGCCAGTCGCGCATCAGCGCGTCGAGCGTGGCATCGGGGTTTTTCCAGCTGGCTTTTGACATGGCGGGACCTCTCTGCCGACCAAGCTAATCCCGGCAATCCAGTCAAACGTTGTGCTGGCGCAAACTTCCCAACTGCGAACGCCGCTATCCCTCGGGCCATCGACTGACCCCCAAGGGAGGCCCAAATGGCTGAAATCCTGACCAAGTCGCGGGCGCGAAACATCTTTTACGGAGGATCCATTTTCTTCGTGCTGGTGTTCATCGCACTGACCGCGCAGAGCCACTTCTATATCGTGAACCACTCCACCGCCTCCGCCCCGCTGACCGAACAGGTCGCGCGCGGCAAGGGCGTGTGGGAACGCAATTCCTGCATCAACTGCCACACCCTGCATGGCGAGGGCGCCTATTTCGCGCCCGAGGTCGGCAACGTGATGACCCGCTGGGGTGTCGCGGACGACCCGCAGGGCGCCTACGAGACGCTCGACGCCTGGATCGCGGCGCAACCCTCCGGCATCGAGGGCCGCCGCCAGATGCCGCATTTCGACATCAACGAAGAGGACATGCGCGCGCTCGCGGAATTCCTCCGCTGGGCCGATCAAACCGACACGCAGGGCTGGCCGCCCAATGATGCGGGCTGAGGAGAGAAACCGATGAAATACCAATCCCAATCCGTGGCGAAAGCCTATTTCTACTGTGCGATGCTGCTGTTCGGCGTGCAGGTTCTGGGCGGCCTTCTGGCCGGCTGGATCTATGTCTCGCCCAACACGCTCTCCGAGATCCTGCCCTTCAACGTGATCCGGATGATTCACACCAATGCGCTGATCGTCTGGCTGCTGCTGGGCTTCTTCGGCGCGGCCTATTTCCTCGTGCCCGAGGAAAGCGAGCGCGAGATTTTCTCGGTCAAGCTCGCCTATCTGCAACTCGCGATCCTGATGATCGGGACGCTGGGCGCGGTCGGCTCCTACCTCGTCGGCATCCATGGCGGGCGCGAGTTTCTCGAACAGCCCCTATGGGTGAAGTTCGGCATTCTCGTCGCCGCCGTGATCTTCCTGATCAACATCTCTCTAACGGTGCTGGCGGGTCGCAAGACCGCGATCACCAATGTGCTGCTGATGGGTCTTTGGCTGCTGTGCCTGCTGTGGATCTTCGCCTTCATCAACCCCGACAACCTGTCGCTCGACAAGATGTATTGGTGGATGGTTGTCCACCTTTGGGTAGAGGCGACCTGGGAGCTGGTGATGGCCGCGATCCTCGGCTTCCTGATGCTCAAGCTGACCGGCGTGGACCGCGAGGTGGTCGAGAAATGGCTCTATGTCATCGTCGCGACCGCGCTGTTCTCCGGCATCCTCGGCACCGGGCACCACTTCTACTGGATCGGCACGCCGGGCTACTGGCAATGGGTGGGCTCGATCTTCTCGACCTTCGAGGTGATCCCGTTCTTCCTGATGATGTCGTTTGCCTTCGTGATGGTCTGGAAGGGCCGCAAGAACCATCCCAACAAGGCCGCACTCCTGTGGTCGCTGGGCTCGTCGACCGTGGCCTTCTTCGGCGCGGGCGTCTGGGGCTTCCTGCACACGCTGCACGGGGTGAACTTCTACTCCCACGGCACGCAGATCACCGCGGCGCACGGGCACCTCGCCTTCTACGGGGCCTATGTGGCGCTCAACCTCGCCGTCTTCACCTATGCGATGCCGATGCTGCGCGGGCGCGATCCCTACAACCAAGTGCTCAACATGGGTGCGTTCTGGCTGATGACCGGCGGCATGGCCTTCATGACCTTCGTGCTGACCTTCGCAGGCACGATCCAGACCCACATGCAGCGGGTTGTGGGCGACTACTACATGGATGTGCAAGACAGCCTGTCGATCTTCTACCTGATGCGCTTCGGCGCAGGGGCGGCGGTCGTGCTCGGGGCGCTTCTGTTCATCTACTCCCTCGTCGTGGTGCGTCGGCGTGAAGTCATCGCACCCGGTCCCGCAACCCCCGTGGCAGGAGAATGACGATGTCTCTCGACATGACGAATGCACAGATCCCCTACTACCACCCCACCGGTCGCGAATGCGCCCTGTTCGAGCGCGCCCATGCCAACGGTTTGCCCCTTCTTCTGAAGGGGCCGACCGGCTGCGGCAAAACCCGCTTCGTCGAGCATATGGCGGCGCGGCTGAACAAGCCGGTCTACACCGTCGCCTGCCATGACGACCTGTCGGCGGCGGACCTGATCGGGCGCTACCTGCTGAAGGGCGGCGAGACCGAATGGGTCGACGGACCGCTCACCCGCGCAGTGCGCGAAGGGGCGATCTGCTATCTCGACGAGGTGGT
>NZ_DFRG01000132.1:874-1067 GCF_002378135.1 Thioclava sp. UBA3469 | reverse complement strand
TCGACCGCACCGGCGAGGAGCTGGTGGCCCCCGAAGGCTTCATGCTCGTGGCCTCCTACAACCCGGGCTATCAGAGCGTGCTCAAGCGGCTCAAACCCTCGACCCGGCAGCGGTTCCTGTCGATCGCCTTCGACTTCCCCGAACCCGAGGCGGAGACCCGCGTGATCACCGCCGAGACCGGCCTGCCGGTCGC
>NZ_DFRG01000132.1:0-540 GCF_002378135.1 Thioclava sp. UBA3469 | reverse complement strand
CAGGTGGTGCCACTGGTGCGCCTCGCCGGGCATATCCGCAAGCTCTCGGGCATGGATCTGGAGGAAGGCGTCTCGACCCGGCTTCTGGTCTATGCCGCGCGGCTGATCGGCGCGGGCATCGCGATCGAGGAAGCGCTGGAGACCGCCGTGGTTCAGGCGCTCAGCGACGAGCCGGACGTGCAGCAGGCGCTGCGCGACCTGATCGCCACGATCTACGGCTGAGGAGCACGCCATGAAACTGATGGACCTGATGGAGCCCGAGGAAACCGTAGGCGAGATCTGGCACGATTTGGCCAAGGATATCGGTCAGGACGATCGCCACCCCGACGCCGCGGTCGAGCTGGCTGCGCTGCGCCCCTCGCTCGCGCTGCTGCTGCGCGCGCTTGGCGGCGGCGCGGATGTCGAGATCGTCGAGGTCCCGGTCACGCCGGTCCGTCACCGCCAACCCGTCCGGCGTCGCCTTGGCGCCGGGCGCGAGACCGAGCGCGTCGCGCGCTTCGACGGCGCGCGGCTGCGCCTGCCGCCGGTGATGGATGTCTT
>NZ_DFRG01000214.1:0-8410 GCF_002378135.1 Thioclava sp. UBA3469 | reverse complement strand
CGATAGAAGAAGCCGTCGCAGGTGGCGCAGGCCGAGACGCCGAAGCCCTTGAACTTCTCTTCCGAGGGAAGACCCAGCCATTTCGCCTGCGCCCCGGTGGCGAGGATCACCGCCGCGGCCTCGTAGGTCGTGCCCGAATCGCCTTTCGCCACGAAGGGACGCTTCGAGGTGTCGAGCTCGGTGATCATGTCCATGATGATCTCGGTGCCCATCGCGCGGGCATGCTCTTCCATCTTCACCATCAGGTCGGGGCCCTGAATCTCGCTCTCGCCGGGCCAGTTCTCGACCTCGGTGGTGATGGTCAGCTGGCCGCCCGGCTGCATGCCTTGCACCAGAACCGGCTCGAGCATCGCACGCGACGCGTAGACCGCCGCCGTGTAGCCCGCAGGGCCGGAGCCGATGATCAGAACCTTGGTTTTCTTCGTCTCGGACATGCCTGCCTCCTTGGAATTCTGCCCGACGGATATAGTCGGAGCGAGGCGCGCCGAAAAGCCCCTGCTTGCCGCGACAAATAGCACTTGCGGAGCAGTCCGCGAAATATTATTGCGCATCCTCTCTTCCAGCGGTAAGTTCTGCCGCAACCCACGAAGGATTGTTTCAACATGCCCACCTCCCGGCTCGACGACATCGACCGCAAAATCCTTGCCGAACTGCAGGCGGACGGGCGGATGACGAATGTCGAACTGGCCAAGCGTGTGGGCATTTCGGCCCCGCCCTGCCTGCGCCGTGTGCGCACGCTCGAAGAGGCGGGCTACATCCGTGGCTACCATGCCGATGTGAACCCGCGCGAGCTGGGCTTCGAAGTGCAGGTCTTCGCGATGGTGCGCCTGCACAGCCAGGCCGAAGCGGATCTGTCGAACTTCGAGTCGCGCTGCCGCGAATGGCCGCTCGTGCGCGAGTGCCACATGCTCAATGGCGAGATCGATTTCGTGCTGAAATGCGTGGCGCCGGACCTCTCGAGCTTCCAGAGCTTCCTGACCGGCCAACTCACCGCCGCCGAGAACGTGGCCAGCGTGAAGACCTCGCTGGTGATCCGCTGCGCCAAGGACGAGCCGGGCGTGCCCTTCGACGTGCTCGAAGAGCGCATCGCCAAGCTGGCCTGAGCCTTACCCTGAATTGAGACGTTGTCGGAGGGGCGCTGCCCCTCCCTTCGCTGTCGCGAATTCCCACCCCGGGATATTTCGCAAGAGCGAAGGGCGGGCGGCGCCCCCTTAGCGGGTCTCTTTCGGGCGCAGCACCAGCCAGATCAGCGCCGCCCCGGCCAGCGTCAGGAAGGGGATCATCGCAAGATTGACCGCCTGCCAGCCCGCTTGGGCATTGCCGCCCTCGGCGCAGTTCATCAGCCCCCCCGACGACAGCGAGGCGAGGAACACACCGCCGAAGACCACGAAATCGTTCATCCCCTGCACATGGCCGCGCTCGTCCGGGCTATGGGCCGAAGCGAGCATCGCCGTCGAGCCGATGAAGCCGAAGTTCCAGCCCAGCCCCAGCAGCATCAGGGCGATGTAGAACTGGTCCAGATCGACCCCGGTCAGCGCCACCGCGCCGGAGGCTGCGAGAATCACGAGGCCGGTGCCCACGATCACCTCTTTGCCGAAGCGCGCGATCAGGTGGCCGGTGAAGAAGCTCGGCAGATACATCGCCAGCACGTGGGCCGAGACGATATTGGCCGCGTCGCCCTGCTCGAACCCGCAGCCGACCACGGCCAGCGGCGTCGAGGTCATCACGAGGTTCATCAGCGCGTAGGAGACCATGCCGCAGATCATCGCGACGAGGATCACCGGGTCTTTCAGCAGTTCGCGCCGGGTGCGGCCCTCGTGATGCTCGTGTTTCTTGCGCCGCCCCGGAGCCGGGATGTCGAGGAAGGAGAACAGGATCGGCCCGAGCGCATTGATCGCGATGATCGCGAGATATGTCGCCATGAAGGGCACGACCATCGCCTCGCTCGTGACCTTCACGAGCTGCGGGCCGATGATCGCGGCCACAAGCCCGCCGGCCATCACATATGAGATCGCCTTGGGCTGGAACTCGGCGCTGGCGGTGTCGGTCGCCGCGAACCGGTAGAAACCCTGCGCCGACATGTAGGTGCCGGTGAAGAACGACCCTAGCATGAACAGCGCAAACGACCCGTGATAGAGCGCATAGGCCGCGGTCGCCGCCCCCAGCGCCCCCATCGCATTGGCGAGGATGAAGCCCGCGCGGCGGCCTTTCGCGGCCATGAATTCCGACATCGGCTGCGCCGAGAGGACCGAGCCCAGAATGATCAGCGACAAGGGCAGCGTCGCGAGGCAGGGATTGGGCGAGAGCATCTGGCCCGCAAGACCGCCCACCGTGAAGATCATCGGCATCTGCGCGCCCAGAAGCGCCTGGGCCAGAACCAGCACGATCGTATTGCGCTTTTCGCGAGAGGCGGGAGGGGCGGTCATGTCACTCATGACAGCTTGCTAGCGTGGCGATTGGGGGCTGGCAAGCGGGCGCGGCATGAGGCAGGGTGTCGCGCATGGTTGGACGTATCATTACCTGCGAAGACGATATTGCCGAGGGCACCGAATTTCTCTGCCGCGCCGAGCCGCGTTTTGCCGAGGTCTGCGCGCTGACGGGGCCGTGGCCTTTGCGCCGCCGCGAGGACGGGTTCGAGGCGCTGCGCGACGCGATCATCGGCCAGCAAGTCTCGGTCGCAGCCGCCAATTCGATCCGCAACAAGGTGATCGGCGCGGGCTATGGCGATCCGATCTCTATCGCGGGCGCCTCGGAAGAGGACCTGCGCGCCTGTGGTCTCTCGCGCCAGAAGGTGCGCTACCTGCAGGCGCTCTCCAATTCCGGCGTCGATTTCGAGGGGCTGCGCGCGATGCCCGACGAGGAGGTGGTCGCGCAGCTCCTGCCGATCCCGGGCATCGGGCGCTGGACGGTGGAGATGTATCTCATCTTCGCTCTGGGTCGCGCCGATGTCTTCGCGGTCGACGATCTCGCGCTGGCCGAAGGGGCGCGGCTCCTGTTCGATTTGGCCGAGCGGCCCAAGCGCAAGCAATTCAATGAGCTATCGGCAGCCTGGTCGCCGTGGCGCGCGGTTGCGGCGCGCGGCCTCTGGGCCTATTACGCGGCCTGTAAAGATCGTGAAGGAGTGGCCCCATGACCCGCAAGCTGGAAGCCGGACGCAAAGAGCCGCAATCGGGGGTGGTGAAATCCGCCGTGGTGTTTCTGCATGGCTACGGCGCGGACGGGGCGGACCTGCTGGGCCTCGCCGATCCGCTGGGGCAGCACATGCCCGACACGCTGTTCCTCGCGCCCGACGCGCCCGAACCCTGCCGCGCGGCGCCATACGGGCGGCAATGGTTCCCGATCCCCTGGATCGACAATTCCAGCGAAGCGGAATCCGCTCAGGGTCTCAAGGACGCTGCCGCGGACGTGGATGCGTTCCTCGATTCCGTGCTGGAAGAGCAGGGGCTGACGCCCGCGCAGCTCGCCGTGATCGGCTTCTCGCAAGGCACGATGACTGCGCTCGAAGTGCTGCCGCGTCGGGCCGAGCCTGTCGCGGGGCTGGTGGCCTTCTCGGGCCGTCTTCTGCGCCCGGAAGCTCTGGGCAACGAGGCGATCTCGAAGCCGCCGGTTCTGCTGATCCATGGCGATCAGGACCCGGTCGTGCCCTTCGCCGATATGGGAAAGGCGGGCGATGCGCTGGTCTCGGCGGGGTTCGACACCTATGCCCATGTGATGAAGGGCACCGGTCACGGCATCGCACCCGACGGGCTCTCGGTGGCGCTGTCCTTCCTGCAAGACAAACTGCCGGGCTGAGATGCCCGCGGCCGCCGATCGCCGCGGCACCTGCAACCTTGCCAAACGCTCGCGCAGCGTCATTTCTCTGTCATGGCTGTTTGCTACCCATGCCGCATGGCAGCAATCGCGAGATCAAGAGGCTTGCCAGATCGCGAACGCCATATATAGTCATGGATAAGGCAGGGGCGGACCCCGCCCCTGAGCCGAGGCAGGCGACAGGGCGAGGACGGAGTCACCCATGCTGGACGAGTGCGACAGGACGAATTTTCGAACCCAATTCACCCGCGAACCGGCGGCGCTGAGACAGCACCCGGCACTGGTGCTCAACGCCGATTTCCGGCCGCTCTCCTATTACCCGCTGTCGCTATGGCCTTGGCAGGAGGCGATAAAGGCGGTCTTCCTCGACAGGGTGACGATCCTCGCCGAATACGAAGAAGTGGTGCGCAGCCAGAGGCAGGCCTTCAAAATCCCCTCCGTCGTCGTCCTCAAAGAATATGTCCGACCCCAGAAGCGCGTGGCTTTCACGCGCTTCAATCTTTTTCTGAGGGACGAATTCAAGTGCCAGTATTGCGGCAAGCGGGGCGATCTGACCTTCGACCATGTGATCCCGCGCTCGCGCGGTGGAATCACCAGCTGGGAGAATGTCGTGGCCGCCTGCGCGCCGTGCAATCTGCGCAAGGCCAACAAGCCGCTGGAGCGCTCGGGGATGCATCTTCTCAAGCCCGCGCGCCAGCCTCAGCCCGAGGATATGCTGCGCATCGGGCGTCGCTTCCCGCCGGGCTATCTGCATGAAAGCTGGATGGACTTCCTCTACTGGGACACCGAGCTGGAAGCCTGAGGAAGCTTAAAGAAAAGGGCGCGCCGTCTCCGGCACGCCCTTTTTCGTATTGGTGAAAATATCCCGGGGGGCTTGCGCAGCAAGCGGGGGCAGAGCCCCCTCAGTGCCCCGCCGCGACCTGACCGCCATTCGACAGCTTGTCGATGATCGTCTCGGTCGCGTGGTTCATGCCCACGACCTTCACATCCGTGCCGGACATCCGGAACTTGCCCACCGCCCGGTCGAGCGCCGAGACCGAGGAGATGTCCCAGATATGGGCGTGGGTCAGGTCGATCACCACGCGGTCGAGCTTCTCCTGGAAGTCGAAGGCGCGGTTGAACTCTTCCACGGTCGCGAAGAAGATCTGGCCCTTGATGTAATAGGTCCGCAGGTGATGCGCCTCGTTGTAGCGCGAGGAGATCTCGGTCATCCGCGCGATCTTGCCCGCGAAGAAGATACCCGACAGCAGCACGCCCACCAGCACCCCGATGGCGAGGTTATGGGTGGCGACGACGAAGGCGACGGTGGCCAGCATCACCACGTTGGACGACATCGGCATCGTGCGCAGCTGACCCAGCGAGGCCCAGCTGAACGTGCCGATCGACACCATGATCATGATCGCCACCAGCGCGGGCATCGGAATGCGGCCCACCCATTCGCCCAGCACCACGCAGAAGATCAGGAGCGCGATCCCCGCGGTCAGGGTCGACAGGCGCGTGCGCCCGCCCGAGGTGACGTTGATCACCGACTGGCCGATCATTGCGCAGCCCGCCATGCCGCCAATGAAGCCGGTGCAGAAATTGGCGATGCCCTGACCGAAGCATTCCTGACGACGATCCGAACGCGTGTCGGTCATCTCGTCGACGATGTTCTGCGTCATCAGGCTCTCGAGAAGGCCGACGACCGCCACGCCCACCGAATAGGGCAGGATGATCTGCAGGGTCTCGAAGTTGAACGGCACGTTGGGGATCAGCAGCGAGGGTAGCTGATCGGGCAGGGCGCCCATGTCGGACACCGTGTGCACATCGTTGAGCCCCAGCCCCATCGAGACCGCGCTGAGCACGAGGATCGCGATCAGCGGCGAGGGGATGGCGCGGAAGAAGCGCGGCAGCAGGTAGATGATCGCAAGGCCGAGTGCCACCAGCGCATAGGTCGCCACCACCGGCACATTGGCGGGGTTCAGCTCGGGCCATTGCGCCATGAAGATCAGGATGGCGAGCGCGTTCACGAAGCCCGTCATCACCGATTTCGACACGAAGCGCATCACCGTCCCGAGGTTCAGCGCCCCGGCAATCACCTGAAGCACGCCCGCCAGCACCGTCGCGGCGAGCAGGTAGTCGAGCCCGTAGCTGCGCACCAGGGTGCCCATCAGCACGGCGGTCGCGGCGGTGGCGGCCGAGATCATGCCCGGGCGGCCACCGAAGAAAGCTGTGATCGTGGCGATCATGAAGGAGGCGTAGAGGCCCACTTTCGGGTCCACGCCCGCGATAATCGAGAAAGCGATGGCCTCGGGGATCAGCGCGAGTGCCACCACGAGACCGGAGAGAATGTCAGCGCGGTAGTTGCCAGTCCACTGGCTGCGCCATTGCGACAAGGTCATACGGTTGTCCTGCAATTAGAAAGGCCCGCGACCGGGGAGGGGCGGGCCGGAGGGATGTGAGATTTGGCGAAGCCAATACCCGGGTGACGTGGCGATGCCAAGCCCCGCGGGTCGGGTTTTAAGAAAAATTCAAAGAGGATTAAGCCGGATTGCCCGATTTCGTGGCAAATTTGGCGAGACTGGTGGCCAGATCGCCATAGCCCGTAAAACGCCGCTCATAGCGCAGGCCGAGCCGCTCCGCGGCCTCACGCGCCTTCGCGTCGAGCGCGGGATCGTCGGTCTGGGCCTGATAGATCAGCCGGTCGTAATTGCCGAACATCATCGGGATCAGCTCGGGGTGACGGTCGAAGCCCATCGGCTTCCAGACGAATGCGTCGAACTGACGGGTCAGGAAATCGGTGAGGTAGAAGGCCGTGATTTCGTCCTCGGCGGTTTCGGCAAAGGCCGCGTTGCCTTCAAAAAACGAATAACAATGGGGGCCTTCGACCATCTCGACCCCCAAAGACTTGCACTTTTCCAACAATTTCCCGCCCGTGCCGCAATCGGCATAGACCACGAAGATATCGTCATATTGGTCGCGATAGCGCTGCACCGCCTCTTCGACGGCGGCGGTGATCTTTTCGGGGTACAGGTGCAGATTGGCGGGCAGGCAGGTCAGGTCGATATGATCCCAGCCGTTCATCCGTTTGAGCGCGAGAATCTCCCGCGCCAATGCCCCGCAGGCGATCAGCAAAAGACGCCCCGAGCCCTCGGGAGCTAAGCCATTTTCGGATAAGGTCATGTCGCCGGGAAGCGAGGCAGCCTTCTGGGCGGTCATTCCACCCGTGCCATCATCCGGGCAACGCCTGCTGCGACGAGAACCATCAGCCCGAGCATCGCCATCGGCACGCCCGATGCGGCAAAGGCCCAGATCGTCAAGCCCGCCAGAACGATCACAAACAGGATCAGCAGCAGAAAATGTGGCAGCGGCATTTCTCGTTTCCCCCTTCTCTTCAAGTATGGGGCGGGGAAGCGCACATGAAAAGGCCCCGATGAAAAAATCGGGGCCTTCTCCATACATATCAGCCTAGATGCGCGCGCGATCGGCGATCAGGCGCTCATCTGGTTGTGCTTGCGGGCGATGAAATCCTTCGCCGTTTCCACCGCCACGGCGGCGTCGCGGCAATAGGCGTCGGCACCGATCGCCTTGCCGAATTCCTCGTTGAGCGGCGCACCGCCCACCAGAACGATGTAATCGTCGCGGATGCCCTGTTCCTTCATCGTGTCGATCACGACCTTCATGTAGGGCATCGTGGTGGTCAGCAGCGCGGACATGCCGAGGATGTCGGCCTCTTCGCGCGCGATCGCTTCGAGGTAGTTCTCGACCGGGTTGTTGATGCCCAGATCGACGATCTCGAAACCTGCGCCTTCCATCATCATCGCAACGAGGTTCTTGCCGATATCGTGAATATCGCCCTTCACCGTCCCGATGACCATCTTGCCCATGCGCGGTGCGCCGGTCTCGACCAGCAGCGGCTTGAGGATGGCCATGCCGCCCTTCATCGCATTTGCCGCCAGCAGCACTTCCGGCACGAACAGGATACCGTCGCGGAAGTCGTTGCCCACGATGGTCATGCCCGCGACGAGGGCCTTGGTCAGAATGTCATACGGCGTCCAGCCGCGATCGAGCAGGATCCGGGTGGCCTCTTCGATCTCTTCCTTGAGACCGTCATAGAGGTCATCCATCATCTGCGCGGTGAGCTCGTCGTCGTCGAGTTCCGAGAGGATGATATCGTCTTCGTCTTCGGCCATGTCCAATAGTCTCCTGCTAGCCGGTGTTACCCTGTGGTGAGGCCGTGGCCCCGTCAAGTCTTGGCGATTTGCGACATGCGCGGTGTTTTGTCCGACCTCGCATGGTGTTGGTAGGCCCGCATCCGGACTCTACTTGGCAAATGTTCTCATTTCGTTCTAAATTCCGGGCATGAGTCTGCCATTCGATCTTCCCCCCGCGAACCCGTCCGAGCGTCTGCGCGCGCGCGGTGCCGCGGCGCGCCCCGTAGGCCGGTTCGAGCCCTTCGCCCGCGCGCCAGAGCATGACGGCTGGGACATCCCCGAAGAGGAGCGCCTGACCCGTACCGAGGTCTCGGTGGAGCGTCCGCGCTCTGTCATCACCCGCAACCAGTCGCCCGATGTGCCCTTCGAGCGCTCGCTCAACCCCTATCGCGGCTGCGAGCATGGCT
>NZ_DFRG01000052.1:19652-19827 GCF_002378135.1 Thioclava sp. UBA3469 | reverse complement strand
GCCCGAACCGGACTCGCCCACGATGCCCAGTGCCTCGCCGCGCTCCAATGCGAAGCTGACGCCGTTGACGGCATGGACCTCGCCCTCCTGCGTTCCGAAACGAACATTGAGCTCGTTGACTTCCAACAATGGCATATCAGCGCTCCTTCGGGTCGAGCGCGTCACGCAGCCCGTC
>NZ_DFRG01000052.1:19052-19359 GCF_002378135.1 Thioclava sp. UBA3469 | reverse complement strand
GTCGAGCGCGTCACGCAGCCCGTCCCCTACGAAATAGAAACCGAACAGGGTGGTGACGAAGAAGAACAGCGGGAAGGCCAGCTGCCACAATGTGCCGTAGCTCATCGTCCCCGCCCCTTCCGAGATCAGCGCCCCCAGCGAGGTCTGCGGCTCTTGCACGCCAAGCCCGAGGAAGGAGATGAAGCTCTCCGTCAGGATCATCAGCGGCACCAGCAGCGTCGCGAAGACCACGACCACGCCCACGAGATTGGGCAGGATGTGACGTCGGATGATTGTCGGTGCGGGCACGCCGATGGCGCGCGCGGCC
>NZ_DFRG01000052.1:18168-18750 GCF_002378135.1 Thioclava sp. UBA3469 | reverse complement strand
GGCACGCCGATGGCGCGCGCGGCCTCGACATAGTCGCGGTTCTTCAGGGTCAATGTCTGCCCCCGCACGATCCGCGCCATCTCCAGCCACGAGATCAGCCCGACACCCACAAAGAGCATCCCGATGGAGCGGCCATACATGACCAGCAGCAGGATCAGCACGAACATGTAAGGGATCGCCAGCAGGATATCGACGAGGCGCATCATGAACCCGTCGACGCGGCCGCCGAAATAGCCCGAGATCGCGCCGTAGACCGTGCCCACGGAGACCGCGATCAGCGTGCCGATCACCCCCACCAGCAGCGAGATCTGCGTGCCCTGCACGGTGCGCGCGAACAGGTCGCGGCCCAGATCGTCGGCGCCGAAATAGTGGCCGTTGGCGAAGGACGGCGCGGACGCCGTCGCATCGCCCATCACGTTGTAATCGATGTCGGAATTATTCCACGCCGCGATCAGGTTGCCGAACAGCGCAAAGGCCACGACGAAGGCCAGAAGCCCCAGCCCGAAGATCGCGGCCTTGTTGTTGAAGAACCGCCGGCGCGCATCCGCCCAGAGCGAGCGGCCCGCCACGTCTTCGCGGCTC
>NZ_DFRG01000052.1:0-17861 GCF_002378135.1 Thioclava sp. UBA3469 | reverse complement strand
CCCGCCACGTCTTCGCGGCTCGTTGCCTCGGCGAGCGAGGTCATCTTGGATTCATCTATGACCATGTCAGTACCGGATTTTCGGGTCGATCCATCCGTAGACGATATCGACGACAAGGTTGAACAGGATGGTCAGCGTGCCCAGCAGGATCGTGATCCCCATCATCACCGCGTAGTCGCGGTTGAGCGCGCTATCCACGAAGCTTTTGCCGATCCCACCGGTGGTGAAATACACGTCCACGATCACCGAGCCGGTGATCATCGAGACAAACGCCGGACCGAGATAGGAGATCACCGGCAGCAGCGCGGGTTTCAGCGCGTGGCGCATGATGATCTTGCGCTTCGGTAGACCCTTGGCGCGGGCGGTGCGGATGTGGTTCGAACTCAGCGTCTCCAGCATCGACGAGCGGGTGATCCTTGCGATCGAGGCCATGTAGGAGGTCGAGAGCGCGATCACCGGCATGATCCAGAAGCGCGGATCGTCGAAGCTCCAGCCACCGCCGGGCAGCCAGTGCAGGCTTAGCGTGAAGATCAGCACGAGGATCGGCGCCATCACGAAGTTCGGCAGCACCTGCGCGCCGATGGAGATACCCACGGCGAGATAGTCGAGCCACGAGTTGCGCTTGATCGCCGCGGTCACGCCAAGGGTCACACCGACAAGAACCGCGGCGATGAAGCTGAGGAAGCCATATGTCAGCGTGACCGGGAAGCCCTGCGCGATGATGTCGTTCACCGAGCGGTCCTTATACGAGAACGAAGGCCCGAAATCGAAATGGGCGACCACGTTCCACAGATAGGTCGCGATCTGCTTCCATAGCGGCTGGTCGAGCCCGTATTTCGCGTTGAGATTGGCGAGCACCTCGGGAGGCACGGCACGTTCGGAGGTGAACGGCCCGCCGGGCGCCGTGTGCATCAGCAAGAAGCTCGCGATGATGAGCACCAGAAGCGTCGGAATCGCGATAGCGAGACGCTTGAGAATGTAGACGATCATAAGAGTGTCCCGAAATAAGTCGGGCGGGCCGATCGTGCGGCCCGCCCGTTATCGTTTCAGCCGGCTTACTTTGCGACCTTGTACATGTTCTTCGCGTACCAGTTCAGCTGGACGTTATCGAACGGGTAGCCCTTGATCTGCGGGTTCAGCAGCATCGGCAGCGAATAGGCGTAGATCGGCGCGAGCGGCATGTCCTCGGCGAGGATCTTCTCGGCCTTGGTGTAGTCCTCCTGCGGATCGGCCGCCGTCTTCGAGTCCTTCATCAGCTTGTCGTAATCGGCGTTCTTCCACTGACCCGAGTTCTGATCCGACCACGAGGTGTTCACGTCGAGATAGGTCGAGGCCTCGTTGTAGTCGGCACACCATGCGGTGCGCGCCACGTCGAAGTCATGCTGACCGTTGAGCTTGTCGAGATAGACCTTCCACTCGTAGTTCTCGAGGGTCGACTTCACGCCGAGCTGCTTCCAGAACTGCTGCACCGCGATCGCGATTTTCTTGTGGTCGGCCGAGGTGTTGTACATGATCCGCAGGTTCAGCGGGTGATCGGGACCGTAGCCAGCTTCCTTCAGAAGCTCCTTGGCTTTGTCCATCCGCTCCTGCTGCGTCATGTCGGCATAAGCGACGTCCGGTGCCTTGAAGTTTGCGGTCGCCCAGTGGGTCCAGGTATAGGCCGGTTTCTGGCCGCCCTTGAGGATCTTGTCGACGATGATGTCACGGTTGATCGCATAGGACAGCGCCTTGCGGACCTTCACGTCCTTGAGCGCCTCGGGGCCGTTCGGGCCGACGTTGAAGCGGTAGGCATAGACACAGGAGCGCGGCGGAGCGTGGGCCGCATCCGGGTATTCCTTCTTCAGGCGCGGATACTGACCGGCCGGGGTCTGCACGAAGTCCAGCTCGCCCGCCTCGTAGCGCGTCAGCGCCTGGTCGTTATCCTGCATCGGGATGAACTTCAGATCGGTCAGCGTGACGTTCGCGGCGTCGTAATAGGCGTCGTTCTTCGTCAGCTCGATCGAGTTGCCGATTTTCCAGCTTTTCAGCTTGTAGGGACCGTTGACGACCATGTTCTCGGGCTTGGTCCAGTCGGAACCGTATTCCTCGACGACCTTCTGCGGCACCGGGAAGGTCGAGGACAGCACGAGCATCTGGCGGAAATAGGGGATCGCGCTGTCGAGCGTCACCTGCAGCGTGTGGTCGTCGAGCGCCTTCACGCCCAGTTCGCTCGGCTTCTTGTCGCCCGCGATCACGTCATGGGCGTTCTTCACCTGCATCAGCTCGATATACCACGAGTATTGCGAGGCGGTCGCCGGATCAGCGAGACGACGCCATGCATAGACGAAGTCCTGCGCGGTGACGGGATCGCCGTTCGACCACTTCTCGTTGCGCAGGTGGAAGGTGTAGGTCTTCTTGTCGTCGGACACCTCGTAGCTCGTCGCGAGCGCGGGCACGAGTTTACCGTGATCGTCCTGCTGGTAGAGACCTTCGAACATCTGCTGAAGAACGTCGTTGCCGTCCTTCGAGGTGCTCAGATCGGGATCGAGCGTCTTCAGATCGTCCTGCAGCCAGTAGGTAAAGGTCTGGTCAGCGGCGAGCTTGGTGCCTTCGGGCACTTTGCTCGACTGAGCGAGAACGGGTGCGGCGCTGCCCAGCATCAGGGCAAAAGCGGAAATCGCGGCAATCGACTTCAAGGGATACCTCCAGTTTTCCGGGGTCCGGTCGCGCGCAACGCAGGGGTGAGCGCGGGGCCCCGATTTTTCGTTGATGGGGCATCAAGGGCAGGATCGTGGCGCGGCGCAAGTCTGACGTCACGGTGCTCACACCCATGTGAGAGCGCATTTCTCGGACCTCGGCGAAATCTTTCTGAAACTTGCGTGGCGCCCTTGAAATTTGCAACGAACGCCAAGCTCCGTCGCGTGAGCCGAGGCATGCTCACGACCCTTCCGCGTCGAATCTCTTCGCCCGCAATGGATCCGCTTGCGCGCCTCCTGACGTATGTATTTTGACACATCCGGAAGTTGTTCCGCGCGGGCTCGCCTTCGGGCGTGCTATTGACCAGCCTCGCCCCCCTGCTAGCTACCCTTGGCGTTACAGCCCCGAGAGAACGGACCCCGAATGGCCGAGACCGACCAGAAGACCCCACTTTCGCCCGCACGCCGCTGGGCGGCTGCAGCCGTGCTGCTGCTGGCGAATTTCATGAACCTGATCGACATCACGATCGTCAATGTCGCCCTGCCTTCGATGAAGAACGAGCTGGCGGCTCCGCCGAACCTGATCGAGTGGATCGTCGCGGGCTATACCTTCTCCTTCGCGATCCTGCTGCTGCCGGCGGGACGAATGGGCGACCTCTTGGGGCGGCGCAAGCTGTTCGTGTCGGGCATCGCGCTGTTCACCGCCGCCTCGCTGGTCTGCGGCATCGCGCCCGGGATCGGGATGCTGGTCACCGCGCGCATCGTCCAGGGCGTGGGCGCTGCGATCATGACGCCGCAGACGCTGGCGCTGGTGCCGCGGCTGTTCCCGCCGGAGCAACGCGGCGCGGCCTTTGGTCTCTTCGCGCTGACCGCCGGGCTGGCTTCGGTCGCGGGGCCGATCGTGGGCGGGCTGCTGCTAACCGCCGATATCTACGGGCTGGGCTGGCGGCCGATCTTCCTCGTGAACATACCGCTGGGCATCGCGGCCTTCATCGCGGCGCTGATGCTGGTGCCCAAGGGCGAGGGCAATCGCAAGCTGGGCATCGACAAGGTGGGCATCGCGATCGCCGCCGTGGCGACGCTGGCGCTTCTGTTCCCTCTGGTCGAAGCCCCGTCGATCGGCTGGCAGGGATGGATGTATCCGATGGTGATCGCCGCGCCGATCCTCGGCTGGATCTTCATCCGCTGGCAGCGGCATCAGGAAGAACGCAACGCGCCCCAGCTTCTGCCGATGCGGCTGCTGCGCTCTGGCTCGTTCCTGTCGGGGAGCCTTCTGAACGCGGCGCTGTTCACCGCGGTGCCGAGCTATTTCTTCACCATGGCGCTTTATCTTCAGGCGGGTTACGGGCTCACGCCCCTGCAATCGGGGCTGACGACGACGCCCTTCCCGCTGGGCGTGCTGCTCGCCTCGGCCACGACCGGCTGGTTCGGGTCGCGCTGGGTCCGCTGGCGCGTGATGGGCGGCGGCATCCTCATCGCGACGGGCTTCGCAGGGCAGCTATGGGCGATCTGGACGATGGGCGACGCGATCAGCTGGTGGCGCATGGCGCCGTGGTTCTTCTTTGGCGGCTTTGGCCTGGGCAACACCGTCTCGCCGCTGTTTCAGGTCTCGCTCTCGGCGGCGGATAGCAACGACAGCGGCTCGGCCTCGGGCGCGGTGCAGGCGATCCGGCAGGTCGGCATCTCCTTCGGCATCGCAATCATGGGCGGGATCTTTTTCGGTATGCTGGGCGGCGCGGAGCCGGGCGATCACGAGGCCTATCGCAGCGCGATGATGTCCGCGATCGGCTACGCAATGGTCATCGCGAGCGTGGTGATCCTCACACCGTGGTTCACGCCGATGAAGATCGAGCGCGCCAAAGACTGAGCGGGCGGCGCATCCCCGCGCCGCTCCCATCCCTGTTTCGCACGATGACACGATCGTGCGCCGCAAGTGTCACGCGACACTCGCCACACGCGCCGCGCGCCCCATCTACCCAACCTAGAGGGGCCGTCCGAACCTGGCCCCCCGAAAGATGCGAAAGGAGCGATCCATGCGTTACAGACCTCTTGGCCCCAGCGGCCTTCTCGTCTCGGAACTTTGCCTCGGCACGATGACCTTCGGCGGATCGGAGGGCATGTGGGGCCAGATCGGCCAGCTACGTCAGGACGATGCCGACGGGCTGGTGAAAACCGCGGTGGACGCGGGCATCAACTTCATCGACACCGCGAATGTCTATGCGGGCGGCGAGAGCGAGCGCATCCTCGGCCAGAGCCTGCGCAATCTCGGCATCGCGCGCGACGAGGTGGTGATCGCGACCAAGGTGCTCGGCCCGATGGGCGAGGGCATCAACCAGCGCGGGGCCTCGCGCTATCACATCATGGAGCAGTGCAAGCAGAGCCTCGAGCGGCTGCAGCTCGACCATATCGACCTCTACCAGATCCACGGCTTCGACCCGATGACGCCGATCTCGGAGACGCTGGAGGCGCTGACCACGCTCGTGCAGCACGGCCATGTCCGCTATATCGGCCTGTCGAACTGGGCCGCGTGGCAGGTGATGAAGGCGGTGGGCATCGCGGAGGCGCGCAAGCTCGCCCCGATCCTGTCGCTGCAGGCCTATTACACGATCGCCGGGCGCGATCTGGAGCGCGAAGTGGTGCCGATGCTGCGCGACACCGACATGGGCCTGATGGTCTGGAGCCCGCTAGCGGGTGGTCTGCTGTCCGGCAAATACGACCGTGACGGCAAGGGCTCCGACGGGCGGCGCGCCAATTTCGACTTCCCGCCGGTCGAGAAGGACCGCGCCCATGACGCGATCGACGCGATGCGCCCGATGGCCGAGAAGCGCGACGCGAGCGTGGCGCAGATCGCGCTGGCATGGCTTCTGCATCAGGAGGTCGTCACCAGCGTCATCGTCGGTGCGAAGCGCAAGGACCAGCTGACCGACAATATCGCCGCGACCGAGATCACGCTCGAGGCAGAAGAGCTGGAGACCCTCGACAAGGTCAGCGCCCTGCCCGCCGAATATCCGGGCTGGATGCTGGAGCGTCAGGGCGGCTACCGCCAGCGCTAAACACGAAGCGAACCGATCGGCGCGCCCGGGCGGGTGTTGGCTTGGCCAACCCTGCCTTGGCGCGCCTTTTCATGTCTGCGACCGGAGCCGCACCCGGTGCGCGTTTACGCGGCGTGCTCAAATCGGTTCACTTTTTCATGGACCTCAAAAGACACAGAGCGCGTTGAGCGGGAAAGCACTTACCAAGGAGAGTTCCTTTGGCACATTCCCGCTCAGCATCACGGCCACGCAGCATCCTGATTGTTCTGGGGGCGTTGATCGGCGCCGCCATCGCGATCTGGAATTACGTCACCCCCCTGACCGGCGTGACCGGCACATTCGGCGCGGGGCTGGTGATCGCCTCCTCCATTTTGATCGCCCTCGCAGGGATCGTGATCCAGATGACCGAACCCGGAGCGATCCGCACGATTCTGCGCGTCCTCGTCGCGCTCGGCCTGCTGGGCACCGCAGCGGCCGCCTATTTCCTCCACGAATGGTGGCTGATCGCGGCGATGGGCGTCGTGCTGATCGGCCTTATCTACGACATCGCCTCGAGCCGGGGCGCGCGTTCGAAAGGAGCCTACGCATGAACCGCAAGACCGTCTCGCTCGCCTTCGCCCTCGCCTTCTTTGCTGCCGCCGGGTATGCGCAGGACACGACCGCGACCGACAGCACCGCAACCGACAACACGACGCAACCCGCAGCCGATAGCGGCACCGCGAACTCGACCGACAGCGGCACTTCGGCAACGACGGATACCAGCACGCAATCGGACACCTCCGGCACGGGTACGGACGCCAGCACGAGCACCGATACCGGCACCACGGCGGACACTGCCACCCAGTCGGACAGTCAGGGCAGCACCGATCAACAAACCAACGATCCCGCGGCCAACGAGGATACCCCTCCCGGTCCCGACGCCATCACCGAACAGGCCAAGCCGGTTGCGGATAGCGTGGCTCAGCCGATGATCGCCAGCGGCTCGCGCGAGCGTAACGGCACCCCGCTGGTGCCCGAGCAGCCCGTCTGGAACAGCTTCCACGGACAGCTCTCCGCACAGAAATATTCGCCGCTGACCCAGATCAACCCGGACAATGTCGGCGATCTGGAAAAGGTCTGGCAGGTCCATACCGGCGACGTCTCGGACGGTTCGGGCGACAAGCCCGCGACCGTCTGGTCGGCCACGCCGATCTTTGCCAATGACACGCTCTATATCGGCACGCCCTTCTATCGCGTGCTGGCGCTCGACCCGGCCACGGGCGAGCAGAAATGGGCCTTCGACACGAAATCCAAGCTGGAGGCGCTGACCCAGCCCGCGCTGAAGAACCGCGGCGTCGCCTATTGGCAGGCCGAGAACCCGGTCGCGGGCAAGGTGTGCCAGAAGATCGTCTATATCGGCACGATGGATGCGCAGCTCTTCGCGCTCGACGCTGATACCGGCAAGCCCTGCACCGATTTCGGCGATAATGGCGTGCTGAACGTGGACAAGTGGAACACGGTCAATGACAGCTTCCCGCTTTCCGTGCTGCAGCCGCCGACGGTTGCGGGCAATCACCTGATCCTCGGCTGGGCCGGTCAGGACTGGGAGTCGGCAGAGGCTCCTCCGGGCGCGGTCTTCTCGGTCGATGCGCAGACCGGGGAGCTGCAATGGTCCTTCGAAACCCTGCCCGAAAACATCCGCCGCAAGACCGGCACCGCGAACGTCTGGACCGCGATGTCCGTCGATCCGGGCCTGAACATGGTCTATCTGCCCGTGGCCTCGCCCTCGCCGAACTATTGGGGCGGCAACCGGACCGAGCAGATCCCCTACGCCACCTCGACCACCGCGCTCGATCTCGACACCGGCAAGGTCGTCTGGTCGCGTCAGTGGGTGCACCACGACATCTGGGACTATGACATCAACTCCGCGCCGACGCTGATGGACATCACCGTCGACGGCAAGGAAATCCCCGCGCTGATGCAGGGCACGAAGATGGGCTTCCTGTTCGTGGTGAACCGCGAGACCGGCGAAGACGTCTGGCCGATCGAGGAACGTCCCGTCCCGCAAGGCGACGGCACGGTGAAAGGCGAGGTCTATGCCAAGACCCAGCCCTTCCCGACCAAACCCGCGCCGCTTCTCGACCAGTCGAAGAAGCCCGAGGTTTGGGGCATCGCCGATCTCGTCTCGGGTGGGGCGTGTTCCAAGCTGTTCGACAACCTCACCTATGAGGGGATGTATACCCCGCCGACCACCAAGGGCGAAGGCACGCTGGCCTATCCCGACAGTGCGGGCGGCGTGCAATGGGGCGGCGTGGCCTTCGATCCCGACGCGCAGATCGCGGTCGTGAACACGAGCCACATCGTGCAATACATCAAGCTCTGGGAGCGTCAGGACTACGAGCAGAACGCCGGTGGTTCAGGCAACGAGAACGGCTTCTACCCGCAGAAAGGCGCGCCCTACGGCATGAGCTTGGGCAACGCGCTGAACTCGCTCGGGATGCCGTGCTGGAAACCTCCGTTTGGCGAGCTGGTCGCGATCGACATGCATACCGGCGACGTGAAATGGCGCAAGCCGCTGGGCAGCTCGCAGAAATACGGGTTCTTCATGCCCGAGAGCATGGGCTCGCCCACGATCGGCGGTCCGGCGGTGACCAAGTCGGGTCTGATCTTCATCGGGGCCACGATGGATGCCAAGGCGCGCGCCTATGACATCCAGACCGGCAAGGAGCTGTGGTCCTCGCAGCTCGAAGCTCCGGTCGTCGCGAACCCGGCGATCTACGAGTATAAAGGGCGCGAATACGTGGCCTTCATCTCGGGCGGCAACTCGATCCTGAAGCCCACCGTGGGCGATATGGTGGCCGTCTACGCGCTGCCGGAGAACTGATCGCGGCGCAAAACACATTGCGGGTGGCGTGGTACGACCCACGCCCCCGCCCCCTGACGCGCACAGCGTCCGCGAAGCCCTCACCGCAACGTGAGGGTTTTCTCGCAGGAACCGTTCCGCGCGCGCGGTGTTCCCCACTAAGCTGGTTTGAACGTCTGCTTCCCCAGACGGCTGCGCCAAACCTGAATTCCGGACAAGGGGGACCCCATGAAGGTTTCATTTCACGTCAATGGCGAGGCCCGCGCGCTTGACCTCGACCCGCGGGTGACGCTGCTCGACGCACTGCGCGACCATCTCCAACTCACCGGCTCGAAAAAGGGCTGCGATCATGGCCAATGCGGCGCCTGCACGGTGCTCGTCGACGGGCGGCGGGTGAATTCCTGCCTCAGCCTCGCGGTGATGCATGAAGGCTGCGAGATCACCACCATCGAAGGGCTCGGCACGCCCGACAACCTGAACCCGCTGCAGCAGGAATTCGTCTCCTGCGACGGCTACCAATGCGGCTATTGCACACCGGGGCAGATCATGTCGGCAACCGGGATGCTGGCAGAAGCCGCCGAAGGTGCGCCCAGCCATGTCAGCGACAGCCTCACCGGCAAGTCCGAGCTGAGCGATGCCGAGATTGCCGAGCGGATGAGCGGCAATCTCTGCCGCTGTTCGGCCTATCCCTTCATCCGCGAGGCCATCTCGCGCGTGGCCGAGGCGGAGGAGAAGTAATGAGACCTTTCGACTATCTTCGCGCAAATACACTCGATGACGCGGCCTCCAAGGCGGGTGACGGCGCGCAGTTCATCGCGGGCGGGACCAACCTGCTGGACCTGATGAAACTGCAGGTGATGACCCCCGAGACGGTCATCGACATCAACAATATCGACGGGCTGGACAAGATCGAGCCGCATGAGGGCGGGCTGAAGATCGGGGCGCTGGTACGCAACGCCGATCTCGCCGCCGATCCGCAGGTGCGCCGCGCCTATCCGGTTCTGTCGCGCGCGCTGCTGGCGGGCGCTTCGGGTCAGATCCGCAACAAGGCGACCACGGGCGGCAACCTGCTGCAACGCACGCGCTGCCCCTATTTCTACGACCCGGCAATGGCCTGCAACAAGCGCGACCCCGGCGCAGGCTGCGCCGCCAAGGGCGGTGTCAGCCGCATGCTCGCGATCCTGGGCACCTCGGCCGCCTGCAGTGCCGCGCACCCCTCCGATATGGCGGTGGCGATGCGCGCGCTCGAAGCGCAGGTGGAAATCCGTGGCACCGATGGAGCAACCCGCACCGTGGCGATGGACGAGCTCTATCAACTGCCCGGCGAGACGCCCGAGATCGAGACCTGCCTGAAGCCGGGCGAGATCATCACCGCCGTGATCCTCCCTGCCCCGCAGCCGAACGCCACGCAGAGCTATCGCAAGATCCGCGACCGGGCGTCTTACGCCTTCGCGCTCGTCTCGGTCGCGGCCGTGGTCGAGATGGAGGGCGAGACGATCAAGACCGCCTCGCTCGCCTTCGGTGGCATCGGCGCGCGCCCTTGGGCGGATGCGCAAGTCAATGCGATGCTCGAAGGCGAGACCCCTTCGGAGGAACTGTTCGGCAAGGCCGCCGATACGCTTTTGGCCGAAGCGGTCACCGACGAGGGCAACGATTTCAAACGCGAAATGACCCGCCGCGCACTGATCGCGGTGATGCGCGAGGCGACGGGCATGGCCCCGGCCTCGACCGGAACGGACAAGGTGGAGGCGCTGGCATGAGCGACACGTTCACGATGGATGAAGCGCAGCCGCGGCTGCTCGACGAAACCAAACAGGGGCTGGTGGGCGCTCCGCTCGACCGCCCCGAGGGCAAGCTGAAAGTGACCGGCACCGCGACCTATGCGGCCGAATTCAAGCCCGAAGGCATGGTGCATGGCGTGATGCTGCGCGCCACGATCACGCGCGGCAAGGTCACCGGCTTTGATGAGACGGAGGCGAAGAAGCTCCCCGGCTATCTGGGCCTGTTCCACGGCCCGGAATTCGTGCGCAACCCGGCGCAGGGCATGGCAGGCGCCGCGCCCGTGCAGCCCGGCGACCGCGTCGACTATCACGGCCAGCCGATCGGGCTCGTCGTGGCCGACAGCTTCGAGACCGCGCGCGACGCCGCCGCCCGGATCAAGATCAGCTACGAGCAGAACCCCGGCGCGCCGGTCGATCCGGCAGGCGTGGAGCTTGAGTTGAACGAAGATCGCGAAAGCATCCAGGGCGATCTCGACGCCGCGATGGAGAAGGCCGCGCAATCGGTCGATCTCGAATATACCACCGCCGGCCACGTCGCTGCCGCGATGGAGCCGCATGCGGGTATCGCCGAGTGGAAGGACGGGCGCCTCGTTCTACATGGCTCGCTGCAAATGGTCCGTTTCAACAAAGAGGAATTGGCCGATGCAGTTGGCATCGAGTCCGACAAGGTCCACATCCTCGCGCCCTATGTGGGCGGCGGGTTCGGCTCCAAGTTGGGCATTTCCTCCGAGCATGTCGCGGCGGCGCTTGCCGCACGCGAACTCGACCGTCCGGTGCGTATCGTGCTGAGCCGTCAGACCGTCTTCGATGCCGTGCTGCGCCGCACCGAAACGTGGCAGCGCCTGCGCCTTTCGGCGGACGCGAGCGGCAAGCTGACCGGGATCGGCCATGAGGACCGCGTGTCCAATCTCGAAGAGGAAGCCTTCTCCGAACCGGTCAACGCCGCGAGCCGCTTCATGTATGGCGCGCCCAACCGGGTGATGCGTCAGCACATCTCGCGCAACCACCGCACGCCTACGGGCTCGGTCCGCGCGCCGGGCGAGGCGGTTGGCACCTTCGCGCTGGAAACCGCGATGGATGAGCTGGCCGAGAAGCTGGGTCTCTGCCCGGTGGAACTGCGCCTGCGCAACATCCCCGAAAAGCACCCCGACACCGGTCAGGCGTACTCGGCCCGCGCGCTGGAAGACAGCCTGCGCGAAGGCGCGAAACGCTTCGGCTGGGATCAACGCCCGGAAACCGGAACGCGTCGCGAAGGCGAATGGCTGATCGGCATGGGCGTCGCGGCTGCGGGGCGGGCGAACTTCCTCGTGCCGTCGGCGGCGCGCGTCACGCTCAGCGCGGATGGGGCTCTGGTCGAGACCGACCTGACCGATATCGGCACCGGCAGCTACGCGATCCTCGGGCAGATCGCGGGCGAGATGCTGGGCCTGCCGATCGACAAGGTCTCGGTCCATCTGGCCGATAGCGACCTGCCGGGGGCCTCCGGGTCCGGCGGCTCCTTCGGGGCGTCGTCGTCGGGCTCCTCGGTGTTCCTCGCCGCACGCAAGATCCGCGAGCAGCTTGCGGACAAGCTCGGCTGCAAGTTCGACGAGCTCAGCCTTGGCAATGGCGAGGTCTCGGGCGGCGGCAAGACCGCGAAACTGGTCGATCTGCTGAGCGATCCGATCAGCGCCGAGGGCAAGATCGAAGGCGGCAAGACCGCCAAGAGCCACTTCTCGGCTGGCTACGGCGCCCATTTCGCCGAAGTCGCGGTAAACGAGGTCTCGGGCGAGGTGCGGGTGCGCCGGATGCTCGGCGTGCTCGGCATCGGCCGCGTGCTCAACGAGAAGACCGCGCGCAGTCAGGCCGTCGGCGGCATGGTCTGGGGCGTCGGTTCGGCTCTGCACGAGGAGCTTGGCCACGATCCGCGGACCGGCCATATCGTCACCCGCGATCTGGCGAATTACCACGTTCCGTCGCACGCGGATATTCCGCGCGAGATGGAGGTGGTCTTCCTGCCCGAGCGCGATGACGAGGCGAACCCGATCCAGTCCAAAGGCGTGGGGGAGCTTGGCATCTCGGGCGCAGGGGCCGCGGTGATCAACGCGATCCACAATGCGACGGGCGTACGGCTGCGCCACTATCCGGCCACGCCCGACAAGGTACTCGAGGGGTTTGCCAATGGACGGTAGTCCGCTTCGCCAGCGTGCGCGCGCTGAAACTCGGTTGGGCATGGCGGAAATGCCGTTGCCCGCGCCGGGACGGCTCGCCGCGCTGGCCATTCTGACACGGATCGAGGGGGCGGGGTACCGCCCCCTCGGTGCTGCGATGAGCCTCGACGATCGGGGCAACATTCGCGGCCATCTCTCAGCGGGTTGCATCGATGCCGATATCGAACACCACCTGAACAAGGTCGCGCAGGACGGCTGCACCCGGCATCTGCGCTATGGCGAGGGCTCGCCCTTCATCGACCTCGTACTGCCCTGTGGCGGGGCGCTCGACATCACGGTGATCCCTGCCCCGCCCGTGGCCGATCAGGAGCGCATGGCCGAAGCGATTGACGCTCGGATGCCTTTGTCGCTGCACCTCTCGGGCACGCAGGGCACCCTGACGCTCGAGCCGCAACCCGAGACCGATCTGAGCCTGCACCTCGTGCCCGAGCCGCGCTTCGTGATTTTCGGCACCGGGGTCGAGGCCGAGACCTTTGCGCAGCTCGCCGCGGGCGCAGGCTATCAGGCCGATCTCATCATGCCCGATCCAGTAAGTCTGCCCGGCGTGACGAGCCATGAATTCCGCCGCAGCAATCCGCTTGGAGACATCGCGCCCGACCCGCGCATGGCGGCGCTGTTGTTCTTCCACGATCACGAACGGGAAATACCGATCCTCGCGCAACTTCTGGAAAGCGACGCCTTCTTCATCGGCGCTCAGGGCAGCCGCCGCACGGCGCGCCAGCGCGCGGTGGCGCTGCGTCGCAAGGGGCTGTCGGAGTCCGCGATTTCGCGGCTGCGCGGTCCGGTCGGCCTGATCGAACAGGCGCGCGAGCCGCGGCTGTTGGCGGTCTCGGTGCTGGCCGAAGTGCTGCAACTCGCGCGGGTCTGAGACTTGGCGCGCAAGATCATGGGCGTGGTCTTGGCGGCAGGCGCGTCGCGGCGCTTCGGCGCGCGGGATAAGCTGGCCGCGCGCGCGGGCGGAGAGGCCGCGCTTGTGCTGCGATCCGCGCGGAAGCTCCAAGGGCTTGGCCTCCATCGACGCGCCGCGATCACCCGCAGCCCTCGGCTGCCGAAAGAGCTACGCGGCGCGGGGCTCGACCTTCTCTGCATTGGTCCGGGTCGCGCCCAGAGCGCGAGCCTGCACCGCGCGATCCGCGCTGCTCAAGCCAGTGGCGCGAGCCATCTGCTGATCGTTCTCGGCGATATGCCCGAGGTTTCGCGCCCGCATTTGCGCCAGCTTCTCAAGACACCCGGTCCCCACCCGATGATGGCCGCTTCAGACGGTCGCCTCGCGCCGCCGGCGCTGATCCCGCGCAGATTGTTCGGCGCGGCTTTACGGCTGACGGGCGACCGGGGCGCCGGGGCGTTGCTGCGTCGCACGCCGGACCTGCGACGCGTTGCGCTACCGCCCGGCACGCTCCGCGATATCGACCGGCCTGAAGATCTTCGCAACGCCACAGAATAGGCGCGCGGAACGGGAACTGCGCCGATACGCCCGGCGTTTTCGCTCCATGAAAGACCTGCCCGATCTCGTCTATTATCCCGATGACCGACCCGGCATCACGCGCAGGCGCTGCGGGCGCGGGTTTTCCTATATGGCCCCTGACGGGACGACCATCGCGCGCGGCACCGAGCGCAAACGGATCGAGGCTCTGGCCGTGCCGCCCGCCGATGAAGATGTCTGGATTTGCCCGCGGCAGAACGGCCATCTGCAGGCGACGGGCCGCGACGCGCGGGCGCGCAAGCAATATCGCTATCACCCGGACTGGACCGAGTTTCGGTCGCAGAGGAAGTTCAACCGGCTCGCGGAATTCGGCACCGTCCTGCCGCGTCTGCGCCGGTCGATCCTGAGCGATCTGCGCGGCCATGACCCCGGGGATCGGGCCTTCGCGCTGGCCGCAGTCCTCGCCCTGTTGGACCGCGCCGCGATCCGCGTCGGCAATGCCGATTACGCGCGCGAGAACCGCAGCTTCGGCGCGACCACGCTGCGCGGCGCGCATATGACGCTCGACGGCGGCACGCTGCGGCTGGCCTTCACCGGCAAGGGCGGCACGAAGATCGAAAGCGAGCTGCGCGACCGGACGTTGGAGCGCGCGCTGACGCAGCTCGACGATCTGCCCGGGGCCGAATTGATCACCTGGATCGACGAGGACGGCGACGCCCATTCGGTCCGCTCGGACGAGGTGAACGCTTTCCTCGCCGACCGTACCGGGGCCGAGGGGCTGACCGCAAAGACCTTCCGCACGTGGAACGGATCGGCGGCAGCCTTGGAGGCCGCGCTGCGTCAGGCGGATGACGGACGGGTGACGATCAAGGCGATGGCAGAGGCCGCCTCTGAGCGACTGCACAACACACCCACGATCGCGCGCAACTCCTACATCCACCCGCAGGTGATCGCGCTGACCGAGGCGGAGCCGGAAGCGCTTGTCGCACTTGCGCAAACCGCGCCTGCGGTGGACGGGCTGCGCAAGGCCGAGGCGCAACTGCTGCATCTTCTCGACAGCGGCATGCGCTGAGCGCGCCGTTCACGCCACCTCACATTGAAGCGCGAAATCGCGATCCGCGCGTGATCCGCATCGTCATATCTCCCGTATCCCCTGCACGATCCACAACCGGATCTGCCCACGATCCAACACAGGGAGAAAGAGAATGCTGAGAAGAACCTTCATGGCCGCAGTGCTCGCCGGTACCGCACTCGTTTCCGCCCCCGCCCATGCCGACAATCATGGCGGAATGGATATCGTCGACACCGCCGTGAACGCTGGCAGCTTCGAGACGCTCGTGGCCGCCGTGCAGGCCGCCGGTCTCGTCGAGACGCTCAAAGGCGAAGGCCCCTTCACCGTCTTCGCACCCACCAACGAGGCTTTCGCAGCCCTGCCCGATGGCACCGTCGACGACCTGCTCAAACCCGAAAACAAGGACAAGCTGACCTCGATCCTCACCTATCATGTCGTGCCCGGCAAAGTGATGTCGGGCGATCTGAGCGACGGGATGATGGCCAAGACCGTGCAGGGCTCGGAAGTCATGGTGAAAACCGACCCCGCCGTGATGGTCGATGAAGCCAGCGTTACGCAGGCCGATATCGAAGCCAGCAACGGCGTGATCCACGTGATCGACAAGGTGATCATGCCCGAGTGATGGGCTTTCGTGAAAAGCCCCAGTGACGGGGAGGTCTGTCGGAAGGTCCCCCTCACGGCAGACCGCTCCCGGACCGTTCGCGCAGCTTCGGATGCGCGGGCGGTTTCTTTTTTGAGGTGCCCGAGGGGCCGCAGGTCGGGGTCGGTCAGGCGTAGGCGCTCAGAAGGGTGCCGCTCCCGCTCGGATCGCCGCCGCCAGGTACGATCTCGCTCTGGCTCGGCAGGTCCTCCTCGTGAATGACCGGTGCATCGGTCATCCGCGACAGGTTCTGCGCGATCGCCTCGATTGCGCTGTGGCACGCGTGATCTCCATTGTGCTTAGGCACGAAAATCCGCGTCAGATTATGCGCCTGCATGATGTAGGACAGCACATGCGCGATCGAACCATGCTCCTCGGGATCGGACAGCGCCCCATCTTCATAGGTCAGGAAAGACGCACAGATCGGCGTCGCGCCACAGGCACCGAGCCGGGCGATCAACTCGCCACGCCCGCCGCCTTCCTGAGACAGGCAAACGATATGGGCACGGTCGCCCTTGAGAGCTTCGATGAACGCCCCATGGCAATCGAGATCGCAATTTCCGGGGTGGAGCATCAGAACGAGCGCGCCCTCCTCCGACGCGGTCGGCTCCATATTTCGTGACATCATGGTCATATCAGACCTCCTCCTTTGAAATAGAGCGATGCGCGCCGGGGTCGAATTCCCGGCCCTCTTCGCCGCGGAGCCATTCGGCGGCGCGTCCGGTAATGCGCAAAGCGGGTGTGCAGGCGGCGAGCTGATCGAGGAAGCTGCGCGCCCAAGCACCGGTATCGGTCGCGTGGACGACTTCCATGCAGGCGGCGTGGCGCGCGCGGCGTTCCTCCAGCGGCATCGTCAGAGCGCGACGGATCGCCGTGGCGGTCTCGTCGACGTCATGCGGATTGACCAGCAGCGCCTCGGTCATGTCCTCGGCGGCGCCCGCGAAGCGCGACAGCACCAGCACGCCCGGATCCTCCGGGTCCTGCGCTGCGACATATTCCTTCGCCACGAGGTTCATCCCGTCGGCAAGCGGCGTCACCAGCGCGGCCCGTGCGCCGCGCAGCAGCCCCGCGATCTCGTCGCGCGGCACCGGGCGGTGCAGGAAACGGATCGGCGCCCAATGGACCTCGCCGAAGCGCCCGTTCACCTGACCCGCGATCCGCTGCAGATCGGCGGTGATCTCCTGATAGGCCCGGACGCTTTCGCGCGAGGGTGGCGCGATCTGCACCAGCGAAGCGCGCGGCCCCGTGTCGTAGGTCTCCAGATAGCGCTCGAACGCGCGGAAGCGTTGCGGCAAGCCCTTGGAGTAGTCGAGCCGGTCGACGCCGATGACATAGGCGTCTCCGAACAATTCGTGCGCGGGCGGCGGCGCGCAGTCCTGCGCCGCCCGGGCGAAGCTCTCAGCTGAAATGCCAATCGGGAAAGACCGGACGGACACCTCCTGCGCGCCGAATTTGATCGCGCCGTTGGGCAGCATTTCTGCCCGTGGATCGGCGCGGAACATCTCGAGGCATCGCGCCACGTCGGCCCGCGTCTGCAGGCCGACCAGGTCGTAATGCGCCAGCCACCGCGCGAAGGCGGGCGGGTCGGGCAACACATCGAGATCGGTGATGTTGGGGAAAGGAATATGCAGGAAGAAGCCGATGCGGTTGGTCACACCCAACCTGCGCAGTTCCTCCGCCAGCGGGAAGAAATGGTAGTCGTGAATCCAGATGTGGTCCTCGGGCGAGATCACCTCGGCCATCTGCTCGGCGATCCGACGGTTCACGCGCAGGTAGCCCTCGTCGAAGCTGCGATTGATCTCGACCAGATCGGTGCGGTGATGCGCGATCGGCCAGAGCACGGAATTCGCGAATCCCAGGTAATAGGCCGCGCGGTCTTCCTCGGTCAGTCGGAAGGCGAGCTTGTCATATTGGGTGCCTCCCATATCGATAAGGGTGGGCTCTTCGGGGCCCGTCTCGGGATGCGCCCCGATCCAGATGCCGCCTTTCTCACGCAGCGCCTCGTGGAGCGCCACCACGAGCCCGCCCGAGGGCGTAGCCTCGGAAGGGATGCGGTTGGACACGACGATGAGGCGGGCGGACATGATGAGAGAGACCTCCGAAATTGGGCGGCTGAATGGGTTTGTCCCTGTTGGGATATTTCGCCCGAGCAACTCCTCCTCACGCATGGCAGTTCCTCTCTCTGA
>NZ_DFRG01000019.1:3494-9099 GCF_002378135.1 Thioclava sp. UBA3469 | reverse complement strand
CGGATCGTCCAGCCGTGCCACCATCGCCTGCGGGACGATCAGCCGCAACCGGTTCGGGGCGATCTCGAAGCGGTCGAATTCCCAGGCCAACCGCTCGGCCAGTTTCGGGTCGCCCATCTGTCCGGGCAGGAAGGGAAGCGAGGCCGGGCCGAAATCGCTGCCGTCGCGGGCGATTTCGCGCAGCGCACCGAAGGCCGCGTAAAGCATCACCTCGGAGAAGCGCGCGCCCAGCCCTGCGGCCTCGATCGCGGGGAGTATCTCGCTTTCGGTCAGAATCCCGCGCTGCGCATGAAGCCAACGCGGGATCGCCTGAAACCCGCTGATATCGCCTGTATCGGTGGAAATCTGCGGCAGGAAAAACGCCTTGATATGGCCCGCTTCGAGCGCGTCCCCGACACTGGCGGACAGCGGATGCGCGCCCGGCTCTTTCGTGGCGATCTTGTCCGAGCGGGAGGAGCGGATCGCCCCCGGGCCGGACTGCATCGCGCGGTTGGCCGCGGTCTCGGCGCGCGAGAGCGCCGCCTCCGCCTCTGTGTTGGCGCGCGCGTCAGCCTTGGCCTGCGTGGCCGCGTCGTCGCGATAGGCCGGGGCGACCGCACTTCGACCCACGAGGTGAAAGCCGATATGCATGGTGATCTGCTGCGTCTGCTCGGCGATCACGTAAGGCTCGCTCACCGCTTCCTGAAGGCGGCCGCAAAGCTGGATCATCCCTTCGAGGCCAAGCCGCGGCGTCGGACGCAGCAGCACCGCGAAACGCGCGCCGTCCCAGCGCGTGACCACATCGCCGCTGCGCAACTGCGCCTGCAGCCGTTCGCCGATCCGGCGCAGCAGAAGGTCGAATTCCTTCGGGGGCAGTCGTCGCAGCACCTGATCGGGTGCGTCGAGCCCGAGGATCAGGCATCCGGTCGGGCGATTGCGCTGCTGTGCGTCCTGCAAGGAGGCGGCCATCTCGGAAATCGCGGCACTCGGCGGCAGCAGGCCGGTCGCGGGGTCGCAGCCTTCCTCGTCGATCTCGGGCGGAACGTGCAGGGGGCGGGTCATCCAGCCCACCAGAATCGCGGTCAGACCGATCAGCACCATCGCCTCCGGCCCGACCCAGAGGAGGGCGAGCCCGCAAGCGGGCAAAAAGGCGATCATCTCGCGTCGGAGCAGAACCGGACCCGGCTTGCCCTGATATCTTGCGCGCAGCTCTGATTTGCGGGCGGCGCGCTTGCCCCCGTCATTACCCATGACACCTACCCCCGTGGCACATGCGGGCCCCTAAAGGCCCCCCTTCGCCAGCAAGGCTAGACGTCATTCGTGTCCAGCCGGTTAATCGCGCTCGCGCAAATCCGGGACGTTTTCGTTAAAATCCGCTTCACCCTCCGCGCGGCGCTCGAGCCCCGCGAAATCGAAGATCGAGGGGTCGCACAGATGCGAGGGGCGTGCGTTCATCAGCGCCTTGAACATCTTGTTCCGGCGGCCGGGGGCGTTCTTCTCCCAGCCGTCGAGCATCATCTTCACCTGCTGGCGCTGCAGCCCGTCCTGAGAGCCGCAGAGGTCGCAGGGGATGATCGGATAGTCCATCGCACGGGCGAATTTCTCACAATCGGCCTCGGAGACGAAGGCGAGCGGGCGATAGACGAAGAGATCGCCTTCCTCGTTCAGCAGTTTCGGAGGCATCGTCGCAAGGCGCGAGCCGTGGAACAGGTTCATGAAGAAGGTCTCGAGAATGTCGTCGCGGTGATGGCCCAGCACGACCGCCGAGCAGCCTTCCTCGCGCGCGATCCGATAGAGGTTGCCGCGCCGCAGCCGCGAGCACAGCGCGCAATAGGTGCGGCCCTGCGGGACCTTGTCCATCACGATCGAATAGGTGTCTTGATACTCGATCCGATGCGGAACCCCCATCTTCTCGAGGAATTCCGGCAGCACGGTCGCGGGGAACCCCGGCTGGCCCTGATCGAGATTGCAGGCCAGTAGTTCCACCGGCAGCAGCCCGCGCCACTGCAGCTCGTGCAGAACGGCCAGAAGCGTATAGCTGTCCTTGCCGCCCGAGAGGCAGACCAGCCAGCGTTGTCCGCGTTCGATCATCCCGTATTTCTCGATCGCCTCGCGGGTCTCGCGCACGATGCGCTTGCGCAGCTTCTTGAACTCGGTCGTCGAGGGTGCGCCTGCGAAAAGCGGATGGATCGGGCTGTCTTCGTCATCAAGCATCTGGAGTGTCCTTCGCGTCATGCGCATGGGCGCAACGATGGGCGGCGTCAAATTCGGGATCGGCCCCGGGCACCGGGTCATAGCCATGCCCGCCCCAGGGGTGGCAGCTCAGAAGTCGCTTCCCGGCCAGCCAGCCACCCTTCACCGCACCATGACGTTCGAGCGCTTCGAGCGCATAGGACGAACAGGTCGGCTGATAGCGGCAGCCATGCCCCATCCAGGGGCTGAGCAGCAAGCGATAGGCATGAACCGGTAGGGCAAGGATTCGGGCGAGGGGGCTCATTTGCGTTTGCTCCCCTTGGGTTTGCGCGGCCGCGGCGGGGAGATCGGCAAATCGTGAATGATCGTGAGCACGGTCTCGAATTCGGCCAGCATGGCGGCAAAGTCGCGCGTGGCGGTCGCTTCGGGGCGCCCGACCAGCACGTAATCCCAACCCGGCCGCCCCGCCTTGGGCAGGACGGCGCGGGCGATCTCGCGCAGACGCCGTTTCGCGCGGTTGCGCGCCACCGCGTTGCCGAGCTTCTTCGAGCAGGTGAAACCCACGCGGATCAGGTCGGGGGCGACAGGCTCGTCCTCGCGGCGCTTGCGCGCCTGCAGCAGAAAGCCGGGCATCCCCTTACGCTGCGCCGAGGCCGCTTTCAGAAAATCCGCCCGCTGCCGCAGAACCGCGGTCGGACGAGTCGGATCATCTGAGCGTATGGCGGCCATCAGGCGACCTCCGGCGAATAAACGGCGCGCAAAATAGCGAAGCCGCCGGTCTTTTCACCGATCTGACCCGAGGGCCCGACCTGCGAAAAGCATCCGGCGGCGTCAAAAGCCAGTCGCGGCTGTAACGGCCTTAAGCCGACAGACGCTTACGGCCCTTCGCGCGACGGGCGTTGAGAACCCGGCGTCCACCCTTCGTGGCCATGCGGCTGCGGAAGCCGTGGCGACGGGCGCGAACGAGGTTCGACGGCTGGAACGTGCGTTTCATCGTTTTCACTCCGGTTCGGGCCCAGAAACAGGATTCGAGGGCCAGATAGCATTTCGAAGCCGCTCTTTAGTGACCTCTCCCCAGCAAGTCAATTCGCCAAAGCGGGTTTTTTCCGGCTTTTCCGGTCGCTTCGCACGGATCGTGACCGCTCACGGGGTTTTGCCTTCTGCGCGAGCCGCCTATCTTGTGTGCAAAGCGCGGCTGACGCAGGGGACGGTATCCTTGCATCCTGACCGGCGGTGCATCAAGAGTGACATTGAAGGGGACGGGCCGATCCTGCGGGACGGCCTTGCGTTTGATAGGCGATGAAAGTGAACACTCTTTCAGGGCGGTTTCTGATCCTGACCACGGTTTTCGTGGTGCTCGCCGAGGCGTTGATCCTTTTGCCGGGTTTGGCGAATTTTCGTGAAGACTATCTTCTTACGCGACTTGAGCGTGCGCAGATCGCCTCGCTTGCGCTTCTGACCACCGACACCACCATCGCGCCCGATCTGGAAAAAGAGCTTCTATCGAATGCGGGTGTCTTCAACGTGGTGCTGCGCAGGGATGCGGCGCGGCAGCTGGTGCTGTCCTCGCCGATTCCCTCTCCGGTGACCGAAACATACGATCTGCGCGATTCGACCGAATGGACGCGCATTCGCGACGCGGTCCACGCGCTCTTCGATTCCGGGGATCGTGTGATCCGGGTGCTGGGTCAGCCGGTGCAGAAGGGCGGTATCGTGATCGAGGTGACGCTCGCGACCGAACCGATGCGGATCGCGATGGTGGAATACGGGCTGCGGCTCCTGTCGATCTCGGCGGTCTTCTCGGTGATCACCGCCGTTCTGCTGTTCCTTCTCGTGCGTCGCCTGATGGTCGTGCCGATCAAGCGGCTGGTCGCGCATATGTCTTCTTACGCGGACGCGCCCGAGGATGCGCGGCGCATCATAACTCCGCAGGCCAGCGTCGAGGAGCTGCGCGTAGCTGAGGAGGCGCTGGCCTCGATGCAGCAGCAGCTCACCGCGTCGCTGCGCCAGAAGGAGCGTCTCGCGCAGCTGGGTCAAGCGGTCGCCAAGATCAGCCACGACCTACGCAACATCCTGACCACGGCGCAGCTCTTTGCCGACCGGATGGAAAGTTCGGACGATCCCGGTGTGAAGCGCGCCGCGCCGAAACTGACCGGCTCGATCGAGCGCGCGATCAACCTTTGCGAAACGACGCTCGCCTTCGGCAAGGCCAAGGAGCCGCCGCCGACGCTGTCGCGCTTCATGTTCGGCGAGCTGGCGCAGGAAGTTCTGGAGAACGAGGAGCACCCGAGCGAAGGCCCGCTCGTCGATTTCGTTACCGACATGCCGCCGAATCTGGTGATCCGCGCCGACCGCGAGCAGCTCTATCGCGTGCTCAACAATCTCGTGCGCAACGCCCGGCAGGCAATCGAAGCGACTGGCCAGAACGGCACGGTGGAGATCGGCGCAGGCGAGAATGCCGATGGCTGGTGGATTCGCGTGCAAGATAGCGGCCCCGGCCTGCCGGAGACTGCGCGCGAACACCTCTTCAAGCCCTTCACGGGCGGCACGCGTGCGGGCGGCACGGGGCTTGGCCTCGCCATCGCCGCAGAGTTGATTCGTGGTCATGGCGGGCGTCTGGACCTGGTTCGGACCGACGGCAACGGCACTGAGTTCCGGATCTTCCTGCCCTCGGATATCGCGCTTGATTGCGCCTCCGAGAAGGGCGCAGGCGCAATTTCCTGAGCCTGCGCGGAGTTACGTTCCGGGAGGTGCGTGCCGATCTTCAGGGCTTCCGCCAGGGCATCCAAGAATTTTGACGGTTTTCCAAAATTGCCTCGAATTTGCTCTTGCATCGCTCCGACGTGGCCGTTACATCGCCCCACATAAGCGGACCCGTAGCTCAGCTGGATAGAGCACTTGACTACGAATCAAGGGGTCGGGCGTTCGAATCGTCCCGGGTCCGCCATTTCCCCCTCCTGCTGAAAACCAATGCCTCGCAGGCCATGCCTGTCGCTCGCGCTGTTGTCTGCTGCGGTCTGCGCGCTCTGTCGGTCGTGCATGTTGCGCCGTGGGCCCTCGGTCGTCCTTTGGGATGCCTTATCGGACAAGCTCTCTCTCTCTGCGCTGCGAGGGAGGCTCGGGGCCGCGCATGGGTGTGGGGTGCCGCGGAGGTGTTCGAAGGGTGGCTGCGCGCTGATCGACGCTCTGCGTCTCTCCGGGCTGATCCAGCGGCGGGACGCTTGGAGGCTCTCTCGAGCCCTCTCAGGCGTCTGTCGGATGCGGCGTGCAGCTCATCTGTTTATAGAAAAAACAAAACCCTCGGAAACGCGAAACCCCGCCACGAGGGGCGGGGTTTTCGGCGTATCGAAGTTTGTTTGGTGGAGCCAAGGGGAGTCGAACCCCTGACCTCTTGAATGCCATTCAAGCGCTCTCCCAACTGAGCTATGGCCCC
>NZ_DFRG01000019.1:0-3227 GCF_002378135.1 Thioclava sp. UBA3469 | reverse complement strand
TCGAACCCCTGACCTCTTGAATGCCATTCAAGCGCTCTCCCAACTGAGCTATGGCCCCACCGGAGGTCCAGCGGGTAGCCCCGCTGTGTGGGGAGGCGTATAGGCAAAGCGCCGCGGCGGCGCAAGAGGAATTTCGCCCCGAACCGCGCGAAAATTTCGTCACTCTTACCTTCCCGAACGTCAGTCTTCATCCGCACCCGGAAACGGTGCGCGAGGCTGCGTGCCCGGGCAGGGCGCGGCACCAAAGAAAAAGGCGCCACGGTTTCCCGTCGCGCCTTGATCAATGGTCCAGAGCGGCCCAGCCGATCAGTTGTCTTCCTTATCCTCGGTGCTGACATCCGCGATGTCATCGAGCGAGACATTGTCGTCATCGTCGTCGTCGTCGAGCAGATCGTCGTCGAGATCCACGTCACCGTCATCGGTGTCGAGATCGTCATCTCCGAGACTGACGTCATCGTCTTTCTGAGACGACGTCTTGTCGGTCGTAAGCGTACGACCGCTGCCCGAGGTCAGAGCCTCGAGGGTAAAGGTGTTGTTGCAGACCGGGCAGGTCATCGGGTCGTTATTCAGGTCGTAAAAGCGGCTCGCGCAATGCGGGCACAGACGCTTGACGCCCCATTCCTCTTTCGGCATGGAATTCTCCTGCGCACTTAATCCAGCAGAGTCGCAGCCACCTGCCACATGCCGGGCAGGGTGTCAAAGCCTTTTCGTGCGTTTTCTGGCCGGGCTGCGACCCCCGGGCCACCTCTCGCTGTCGAACCTTTCGGAGAAAGCTTCTGTCCCGCACGCCCCCCATTCCCGAACTGCCTGAGGTGGAGTTGGTTCTGCGCCGCTCCGGGCGTGCGCGCAGGTTCTCTCTGCGGGTGTCGCGAGTGGACGGCCGGGTGGCGCTCACGATCCCGCGGGGTGCGTCCGAGCGCGAGGCTTTGGCCTTCGCGCGCTCGCAGACCGAATGGCTGCGCAAGACCCTCGGGGCGATTCCGCCCGCGCAGGCGGTACGATTCGGGCAAGGTATCCCCTTCGAGGGGCAGATGCTGACATTGGAGCCCGCACGATTGCGCAGCCCGAAGATCGACGGCGCGCGGCTCTTGGTGCCCGAAGACCCGGCGCGGCTGGGCGTGCGGGTCGAGACCTTTTTCAAACACGCGGCCCGGATGCGGCTCCACGCGGCCAGCGCGCGCTATGCCTCCGAGATCGGGCGCGACTTCGCCAAGATCACGATTCGCGATACGCGCTCGCGCTGGGGCTCGTGCAGCTCCACCGGGGCGCTTTCCTATAGCTGGCGGCTGATCATGGCGCCGCCGGAAGTGCTCGATTATGTCGCGGCCCATGAGGTCGCGCATCTCGAGGAGATGAATCACTCGCCCGCCTTCTGGCGCGTCGTCGAAGCCCTGCGTCCGAGCTTCAAGTCAGAGCGCGCCTGGCTCAAGCGCGAAGGCTCTGCGCTGCATGCGATCCGGTTTCGAGATTGACCCCCGCTGCTAACGTGATCACAAAAAGCGCATGACCACGATTTCCACACGCCCCATCGAGACCGCCGCCCATGATCGGCTTTACCGCGCCTTGCGTCAGCAGATCATGGTGGGGGAGTTGCTGCCGGGCACCGCGTTGACGCTGCGCGGCTTGGGCAAGCAATACGGCGTCTCCATGACCCCCGCGCGCGAGGCGTTGCGGCGGCTGGTGGCGGAAGGGGCGCTGACGCTGTCGAGTTCGGGCCGCGTCGCCACGCCGGAACTGTCGAACGAGCGGATCGAGGAGTTGGCGGCGCTGCGCGCATTGATCGAACCGGAGCTGTCGGCCCGCGCCCTACCGCGCGCCCACCTCGCGCTGATCGACCGTCTCGGCGCGATCAACGTCGCCAATGCCGAGGCTGTCGCGAAACAGGATGCGGTGGGCTACATCCGCACCAACCTCGAATTCCACCGCACGCTTTATCTGCGCGCGCAGGCGCCCGCGATGCTCGCGGTGATCGAAACCGTCTGGCTGCAGCTGGGGCCGACGATGCGCGCGGTCTACACCAAGCTGCAGCGCAACGAGCCGCCGCGCCACCACCGAATGATTCTCTCGGCTCTGCGGGCGGGCGACGAACCGGCGCTTCGATTGGCCGTGCGCACCGATGTGACCCAGGGTTTGCGCCACCTAGCCCAGCGTGGCTGGTAAAACCGCCCCTTAAGCGATGCGTGAGGGGCATAAAAACGGCTTGGGCGACTTGACGCGAGACGCCATTGCCCGTATTCCGCGCCAACAGATTTTCGGGCGCTGCCATGCGGCGCCTTCTCATGTTGGGGCCGGGCGCGCGATTCGCGTAACTTCGGCCAGGTAAGAAACGAAGGAAGAATGCCATGTCGCGCGTTTGCGAACTGACCGGCAAGGGCCCCACGACGGGCAACAAAGTGAGCCACGCGAACAACAAGTCGCGTCGTCGCTTCCTGCCGAACCTGAACGATGTCTCCCTGATCTCGGACACCCTGGGCCAGAGCTTCAAGCTGCGCGTTTCCGCAGCCGGCCTGCGCTCGGTTGACCATCGCGGCGGTCTCGACGCGTTCCTCGCCAAGGCGAAGGATGCAGAGCTGTCGGTGAATGCTCTGAAGATCAAGAAAGCGATCGCGAAAGCTCAGGCAGCCGCCTGATCCTTTCCGGATCCACAGTTACGAAAACCCCGCGCCTCGGCGCGGGGTTTTTGCTTATGCGGCTTTATCTGCCGTATTTCCCTCCCCGTGTCGTCACGCTAGTGTGAGCGCCATGTGGAGGACGCGCTTCAAGCTGCCAATCGGGATCGCCGCGGCGCTCATGCTGGCCATGACCAGCATGACGATGGCGGTCGCACGCGGTCAGGCGCGCGTCGCGGGCGAGGTTGTGCTCTGCACCGGCTATGGCGTGACCACGGTCAGCGTCGATGCCGAGGGCAACCCGACCGGCCCCGCCCATATCTGCCCCGACATGGTTCTGGCGATGATGGCCGCCGTCGCGCTCGCGCCGGCTCTGCCGACACCGCCGAAGGGCGAGGGGCGCAGCGTCGAGACGGTCGAACCCGAGACCGCGCAGGCGCAGGCCGTCGTGGTGCCGCGCGCCCGCGGACCGCCCGTGCCCGTCTGATCCCAAGCTTTCAGACGAACACACCCACAGGAGACGCAAATGATCCGCAAATACCTGATGAGCGCGGCCCTGATCGCCGCAGCTCTCCCCGCCTTCGCCGCCGAACCGATCCAGATCCTCGACCCTTACGT
>NZ_DFRG01000169.1:462-2688 GCF_002378135.1 Thioclava sp. UBA3469 | reverse complement strand
ACTCACGGCCTGCCCCGTCGCCTCGCCCGCCACAAGGGGACCCGCATCCGGGATCGACACATTGCGGGCGGCGTCGATACGCGCCAGCGTGCCCTCGTCGGTCAGATCGAAGCCCGTGGAATTCTCGCGGGACTCGGCGAACACCTCCGAGGGAAGCTTGAGCATCGCAGAGCGTTCGGCGTTCTCGAGCTGCACGAACGGGTCTTCTGCGATGGTCTCGGGCGCCACGTCCTCATCGACGATCTGGTGCACGAAGGAGGAGTTCGCGCCGTTCTCCAGCAGGCGACGCACCAGATAGGCCAGCAGGTCGCGATGCGCGCCGACGGGGGCGTAGATGCGGCAGCGGGTGCCTTCCTCGCGGTGGACGATCTCGTGCAGACGCTCGCCCATGCCATGCAGGCGCTGGAACTCGTAGGGACGGCCCTCGGCCATCTCGAGGATCGCCGCGACCGAATGGGCGTTATGGGTGGCGAATTGCGGATAGATGCGGTCGGTGTAGCTGAACAGCTTGCGCGCGTTGGCAAGGTAGCTGACATCGGTCGCAGCCTTCGTGGTGAACAACGGGAAATCCGGCAGGCCTTCGACCTGCGCCAGCTTCATCTCGGTGTCCCAATAGGCGCCCTTCACCAGACGCACCATGATCTTTCGGTCGAGCTTTTCGGCCAGAGCGCCGAGCCAGTCGATCACGAGGCTCGCACGCTTGCCGTAAGCCTGCACGACGACGCCGAACCCGTCCCAGCCGGCCAGCTCGGGATCCGACAGAACCTCCTTGATGATCTTGAGCGAGATCACCAGTCGGTCCTGCTCTTCGGCGTCGATGTTGAGGCCCATGTTCCCGGCCTTCGCGGCCTTCGCCAGATCCTTGAGCACCGGCACGATTTCGGCCATGGCGCGCTCTTCCTTGGCGACCTCGTAGCGCGGATGCAGCGCCGAGAGCTTCACCGAGATGCCGGGGTTTTCGGCCACGGGACGGTCCTTGCAGACCTTCGCGATGGCGGCGATCGCGTCGGCATAATCCTTCGCGTAGCGCTTGGCATCGCGCGCGGTGCGAGCGGCCTCGCCCAGCATGTCATAGCTGTAGGTATAGCCGCGATCTTCGAGCTTCTTGGCGCGGCTCAGCGCGTTCTCGATGGTCTCGCCGAGGACGAACTGGCGGCCCATCTCCTTCATCGCGCGGCTCACGGCGGCACGGATCACCGGCTCGCCCAGACGGCGCACGGCCCCGCGCAGCACGCCTGCCATGCCGGGCTTTTCGTCTTCCAGCACGCGGCCCGTCAGCATCAGCGCCCAGGTCGATGCGTTGACCATCGAGGACGACGCCGTGCCCATGTGCTTGCCCCAGTCGGACGGCGCGATCTTGTCTTCGATCAGCGCATCGATCGTCTCGGCATCGGGCACGCGCAGCATCGCCTCGGCCAGGCACATCAGAGCGACGCCTTCCTGCGTGGACAGGCCGTATTCCGCGAGGAAATGCTCCATCAGCGTCGGTTTGGCTTCGGTCCGGATGCGGCGCACGAGCTTCGCCGCGCGGGCAGAGATCTGCGTGCGATCACTCTCGCTCAGTTCGGCTTGGCCTTTCAGGCGCTCCAGAAGTGCGGCTTCATCGGCGAATTTCGCCTGCGTCGTGAACTGATCGAACGTGTCGCCCATGCGATCCTCCCTAAATCTGATTGGCTGATGCTATTCGATTTCCTCTAGGCGATTGGCTCAAATATTTGCTAAGCGATGGTCTCTACGACTTATTTTTGGGGACTACACAGCCCATGAGTGAAGAGATCGATGCGATCGACAGGCGAATCCTCAACGAGCTTATCGCCGATGCACGCCTCCCCGTGGCTGAGATAGCGCGCAGGGTCGGCTTGTCGAAGACGCCGGTGGCCGCGCGCATCCGCCAGATGGAGGAAACCGGGCTCATCAAGGGCTACCGCGCGATGATCTCGCCGATCAAGCTGGGGCTGACCCATGTCACCTATATCGAGCTGAAATTGAGCGATACGCGCGAGACCGCACTGAAGGCGTTCAACGCCGCGGTGCGCGCGATCCCCGAGGTCGAAGAGTGCTACATGATCGCCGGCGGCTTCGATTACCTCGTGAAGATTCGCGCCCGCGACATGGCCGATTACCGGCGGATCATGTCGGAAGAGCTGTCCACCCTGCCCCATGTCCATTCCTCCTCGAGCTATGTCGCGATGGAGACCGTGGTGGAGGCGAGCGCGCCGCCGCTGA
>NZ_DFRG01000169.1:0-137 GCF_002378135.1 Thioclava sp. UBA3469 | reverse complement strand
GGAGTGAAGCAACGCAGGGCCGCGCCCGATCGCCGGGCGGGCGTCCCTCGCCATGTGGTCTGCACTTAATCGCGGCCAAATCCGGATAACCTCGACCCGCGCGCTTAGCCCTCCAAGCGCCCGCCCGAGGGGGCGGT
>NZ_DFRG01000224.1:0-4090 GCF_002378135.1 Thioclava sp. UBA3469 | reverse complement strand
CGGCTGTTCTGGCGGATTCTGCTCCGCATAATCGCGGGCTTTGTGGGCGGGCGCCCCGCCGTGAGCGGAGCGCCCTTGTCCGGTCATCGCGACCAGATGAGCTTGTGCTCGCCCTTGTCGCCCTGCACCAGGGAGGCGTAGACCGGCGCGGTGAAGGAGGGATCGTCGAGCTTGAGGGAGAGGTACTCGGCGCCTGTTTCCTTGGCGGTCTTGCTCCAGCCGGCTCCGAACTCGACGCCGTTTGCGGTGACCCGGTGGTCGGGCGCCTTGTCGCTGTCGTGGTCGCAGGGCTTGATGGTGGCCTTTACGTTGAGGGTGAGGGTTCTGATCGTTCCGGCGTAGGTGCCGTTGTCGTCGCGGGTGAAGGTGCCGATCTGAGCCATTGTCGTATCTCCTGAGAGTTGTCCGAAGCCGCCCCATGCGGTCTCGATGGCGGTCGAGGGGCGACGGGCCGGACGGCTGCATCCGAAGGACCGCAGCGTGAGCGGAGGACGGCGGCAGCCGAGCTTGTTGGTTCGCGAGGAATGCGGCGAAGCCGCAGGGGAAGAAGGTCGGCGGAGCCGTTGCAGATCAAGGCCGGACCGGCGCCAGACCAGCCCAGATGAGAGGCCGCATGGGGGCTTTGCTGCATTGTCGGAAGAGAACGACACGGGCAGTCGGCACCCCATCGGCATGACCGGCGTCACGGGCGGCGGGGCAATCCTCCCCGCCACCATGATCACCATGATCATCATCCCGCAACACGGCAACTCAGGTTGGCCCTTCCACGTCGGAGAGCAAGGATGCGATCAACGCGTCCGGCGCCTTGAACCGGCCGCGCCTCAGCTCCGGAGGAACGACCGCCTCGACCGCTTCCAGCTTCTCGGAGGGATCCATGCGCAGATAGACCTCGGTGGTGCGGATATCGGCATGGCCGAGCCAGAGTGCGACCTTCCGGATGTCGTGGGTGGCCTGCAGCATGATCACGGCACAGCTATGCCGGAGCTGATGTGGAGAGACGCGACGATCGCGCAGCGATGCGCAGGTCTTGGCCGCTTTGCGGACGTGCTTGTCGAGGACATATTCGAAGCCCGCTCGGGTCATCGGCTCGCCTCGGGCGTTGACGAACAGTTCCGGCGCGGGAACGTCGCCCCTGACACTGAGCCACGCGCGAAGATCGCGCGCGGTTTCCTTCCAGAGCGGCAGGCAGCGTTCCTTACGGCCCTTTCCCCGGATCGTCACGGTCGCGCCTTGCTGGAGCGAGAGGTTTGCGGTCAGGGTTCCGACCAGTTCGGAGACCCGCAAGCCGCCAGCGAAGCACAGATGCATCATCGCCCTGTCGCGCACGCCGGATCGGGTCGTAGTATCGGGGGCATTGAGGATCGCGCGAACCTCCTCCATCGTCAGGTGACGTATGAGCTTCTGATCGTGGCGTTTGACCGGGATCGCATGGACCCTGCCGATCTGCTCCAGGGCCGACGGCACCCGGTACTCGACATAGCGCATGAACGCCTTGACGGCGGCGAGCCTCAGGTTGCGGGTGGAGACGCTGTTGCGGCGATCCTGCTCGATATGCGTCAGGAACGCGACGATCATCGGCGCATCGAGGTCCTCGATCGCAAGCCGCGAGGGCCGGGTTCGCAACCGTTTAGCGGCGAAGTCGAACAGCAACTTGAAGCTGAAGGCATAGGTCTCGCAGGTCTGTGGGCTGTAGCCTCGCTGATTGGGCATGTAATCGCGCAGGAAGCCGGTGATGAGCGGAGCGAGTTGCGTCATGTGGCGCTCTCCCCGACCAGCATTTCCGCAGCCGTGGCGATATCCGCCATCAACTCCGGCGTCGTTTCCAGATACCAGTAGGTGTTTCGAACATCGACATGGCCGAGATAGGTCGACAAGGCAACGAAGTGCCGGGCGACACTGCCGCGCTCGGCGCCGCATTGCTCCAACACCCGTGTAGCGAAGGTATGGCGAAGATCATGGATGCGGGGCTGTCGCTTTCGCTCCGGTGCGATCCCCGCGCGGCGCAGGACGCAGCGGAAGGTATAGTTCACCGTGGTCGGGCACATCTCGCGATGCTGGATGGACGTGAACAGCCAGGGACTTTCGAATGCATGTTGGCGACGAAGCGCAAGATAGCGATCGAGCGCCTCTACGACCGTGGCATGCAGCGGCACGAGCCGGCTCTTGCGGAACTTGGTCTCGCGGATATGCAGCACACCGCCCGGCTGGATATCGTCCAGCCTGAGCCCGAGTGCCTCACAGACGCGCAGCCCCGTTGCAGCGATCAGCCCGAACAGCATGACGTAGAGCTGACGCCTCAGGGGATTGGGCTTCTGATGCCTCAGACTGCCGGCCGCATCGAGGATGCGGGCGATCTCGCCCGGAGAGTAGATGTAGGGAACGGGACGGGACGGGCTTCGTGGCAAGTCGGCGCGCGGTATTTCATGGCGGGGATCCTCGGCGTGGAGGAAGCGCGCGAACAGAATGATCTCCGACATGCGCCGGGCGCGTGTGTTCGGCGTGCCTGCGACTGTCTCTAGCCATCGAAGAACCGTTGCCGCCCGGATATGGATCTCGCCGTGGTCGGCCGCGAAGTCCGAGAAGGCACGAAGATGCCGCTCGGTCTTGACCAACTTGTAGCCGAGCACGCGGCGCAGGGCGATGTAGCGGTCGGTGGCGTCCCTCAACATGGCAACCTCCCGCCCCAGGGCTGGGCGATCTCCGACAGAAGACCGATGTCAACCTTGGCATAGAGCGCCGTGACGGATGGCGAACGATGCCGCAGGACTATGCCGACGCCGGCAAGGCTCGCGCCATTGCGCAGCATCGCGGTCGCGGCGGAGTGCCTAAGCATGTGAGCGCCGCGATGCGCACTGTCGATCTTCGCCCGGTCGAGGGCGCGCCGTACCAGACATTTCACCGCGATACGGCCCACGGGCCGGATCGGCGCGATTTCGGTCAGGAACAGGCGCGTCGTCGCAATTCGGGGCCGTTCCTGCCCGATATAGGCGAGAATGGCGTCTCCAATCTCCTGTGTGAGCGGCAGGTGTTCCTCGCGCCGGCTCTTGCCGGAGAGCGTCAGCAGACCATTCTCCCAGTCGATATCGCCGAAGGTGAGATTGGCGACTTCGCTCGCTCTCAACCCCAGGCGGGCAAGCAGGAGGATGATCGCGCGGTCACGTAATCGGCCCTTGTCCTCACACGAGGCGAGCAGCCGGTCGATATCGGCCTGCCCGAGGAAGCGGGGCACCGTCGCCAACTGCCAGCTTGCGAAGGTCGGAACCGCATGCTCCCGTCCTACCGGGCACTGCCCGATCGCCGCGAGGTATTTGAGGTAGGCGCGCGTCGCAACGGTGATGCCCCGTCCGCGCGCAATCCCGTGTGGTTTGGCCCGGTCCAGCACGAAGTCGCGTATCGCGGTGGCCGTGTAGGCCGCCGGATCCGTTCCGAGTGCCGCAAGCAGATCGGTCAGGGTTTGCTGATAGGTGTCGAGCGTTGAATCCATGATGCCGCGTTGCTCCCGCATCCAGTGCCGGAAGGCGGCGAGTTCCGGCCAGGTTTCCTCGAGCGACGGTTCGTGCGCCGGCGGAAGAACGCCTTCATTACGCAGATAGGTGATGAACAGCTTCGCGGCGCCCTGCGGTGCGCGAGCCTTCTTGCTGCCGCGGAACACCGACGCCGAGGCGGCAAGGCCCGCGTCGAGCGTTTCGAGTTCAAAGTCCTTCGCGCGGACCCAATCGGCCCACAATGCGAGCAGGCGCACCACCTCGATAATCGTTGCGGGCGAGTAATTCCGCTCGGCGAGCCAGTCTTTGAAGCCCCCGGCATGCGGTTGCAGCCAATTGATCCGGACATCGACGCTCCGGCGATGTCTGCGTTTCCGTTTAGTCATCCTGTTTTCCTTCGAGTTGCTTGTTGATGCCGGAGAGACCGGCGCATCGAACAAATCGAAGGCTGCGACACTATTCCATGCGATATGCAATTTGCCGGCTCGGATTGAACTCGAAGCATCCGGAACGGTTTACCGGGAGCGGCCTGAGTTGCCGTGTCGCGGGATGATGATCATGGTAGCGGGAGGATTGCCCGCCGCCCGTGACGCCGGTCATGCCGA
>NZ_DFRG01000079.1:0-5525 GCF_002378135.1 Thioclava sp. UBA3469 | reverse complement strand
GAGGAGCGCCCCGAGATCTACGCGCAGGCGGTGCAGTTCTTCGATCTTGCCGATTTCCTGACATGGAAGGCGAGCGGCGCGCTGGAGCGCACCGCCTGCACGGTCACCTGCAAATGGACCTATCTCGCGCATGAGGGCCGCTGGGATCCCGAGTATTTCCACGCGATCGGCCTTGGCGATCTGGCCGAGGGCGGCTTCGAACGGATCGGTGCGCGTATCGTCGATCCGGGCACGCCGCTTGGGGCAGGGCTGACCGAGGCAGCCGCCGCGCAGATGGGCCTGACGCCCGGAACGCCGGTCGCGGCCGGTCTGATCGACGCCCATGCTGGCGGGATCGGCACCGTGGCGGCGCAGGGCGGGTCGGGCGATCCGGCGCACTGTCTGGGCTATGTCTTCGGCACGTCCTCCTGCACCATGACCTCGACGCGCGAGCCCGCTTTTGTGCCGGGCGTTTGGGGGCCGTATTTCTCGGCGATGATCCCGGGGATGTGGCTCAATGAGGGCGGCCAATCGGGCGCCGGGGCGGCGATCGCGCAGCTCGTGCAATTGCATCCGGCAGCAGCGGAGGCGCGTGACCGGGCGCAGGCCGCGGGCAAATCCGTGCCCGAATTCCTTGCCGATCTCGCGCTCGAGGCGGCGGGTTCGCCCTCGGAGGTCGCAATGCTCGCCGACGGACTTCACGTTGTGCCGGAGTTCCTCGGCAACCGCGCGCCCTTCGCCGATCCCGATGCGCGGGCGGTGATCGTGGGGCAGGGGATGGAGACCGGGCTGGACTCGCTCGTGGCGCTCTACGTTGCGGGGGTTTGCGGGCTGGCCTATGGGCTGCGCCAGATCATCGAGGTGCAGGCCGAACATGGCGCGCCGATCTCGGAGATTTCGATCTCGGGCGGGGCGGGGGCGCATCCCGTCACCCGTCAGATCATCGCCGATGCGACCGGGCGCGACGTCGTGGTCACCCGCTGCGAGGAACCAGTGCTGCTGGGGGCTGCGATGCTTGGCGCGGTCGCGGCGCAGGGCTTCGACGATCTGCAAGGCGCGATGGGCGCGATGTCGCAGGTCGCGACCCGGTTTGCACCCGCAGGCGGCGCGGTGGAGGTGTTGCACGCGGCGCGGTTCAACGCCTTTCTAACGCTGCAATCGACGGCGCGATCGGTGCGCGAGAGCATGGCCAAGGCAGCCGAGTGACGGGGCTCGCTGACAAGGTGTGACGCTGCGGCGCAGTCTTGGTTGGAACGCAGTGCTTGCTTTCGCAGGTCCGGTTTCGGACACTCTGCGGATTATAGAATGCGTTTCGAAACCCAAACCTTGAAAGCCAAATCGTGACCAGACCCAGCCGCCAACAAGAGCGGATCGACCAGATAACCGCCTTGCTCGATGTCTCGCCCGCCCTGCGTTTGCGCGACCTGTCCGAGCAGATGGGCGTGACCGAGATGACCCTGCGGCGCGACGCGGCGCAGCCCGAAGCGGGGTTTGCCTGCCGGGGCGGCTATATCGTCACCACCCGCACGACCGAGCATTACGACTTCGATGCGCAGATGAACCGCGCCATTGACGCCAAGCGCGCGGCGGCGGGTCATGCGCTGGATCTGGTGCCCGAGGGCGCGGTCGTGTTCCTCGATACCGGCACCACGCTGCCCCATCTCGCGCGGCTCCTCGCACAGGGCAAAGCGCGACGAATCATCACCCATTGCTTGACCACGGCGGAGATCCTTCAGGGGCGCAGCAGCGTCCCGGTCGAGTTTCTGGGCGGCGAAATCAAGTCGAGTACGCGCTCCTGCCATGCGGGAAATCCGCACGACCGATTGGCGCCTTTGAACATCGATGTAGCGTTCCTGTCCGCGGGCGGGCTCGATTCCGATGGGGCGCTGAGCTGTTCGCACGAGTACGAAGTCCCCTTGAAACGTGCGGCGATAGAGCTTTCAAAACAGTGTTTTGTCGTCATGGATGCCAGCAAGGTCGGCCAGCGCAAGCCGGTCGTTTTCGCGTCTCTCGACGAGGTTTCGGGCGTCGTCACCGAGGCCGGACTTCTCGCTGCAGCGCAGCTTAAGATGTAGTTGACACTTCCCTTCATCCCCTAGATGGTCCCGAGTTATGTTGCGATCGTAACATTACTTGGAGGGCCGGTTTCGGCATGCGCCTGAACCGGGAAACGCGGACGAGGAGGTCCGCTTGAAGGGAGAATTATCATGAAGCTCGGATTCATTCCGGCCGCTGCATTCGCGGTCGCCATGGCCACCCCGGCACTGGCGCAGCAGGTCGTCGACACGAGCAATGTCGACAAGGAAATGCTCAGCTCCGACAAGACCTATCACATCGCGACCGTTGTGAAGGTGGACGGCATCGCGTGGTTCGACCGGATGCGTGACGGCGTGAAGCAGTTCGGCGACGATACCGGCAGCGACACCTGGATGGTCGGCCCCTCGCAGGCGGATGCGGCAGCGCAGGTGCAGCTGATCGAGAACCTGATCGCGCAGGGCGTGGACGCCATCGCCGTGGTGCCGTTCTCGGTGGAAGCGGTCGAGCCGGTGCTCAAGAAGGCGCGTGATCGCGGCATCGTCGTGGTCAGCCACGAAGCCTCGAACATCAAGAATGTCGATTACGACATCGAAGCCTTCGACAACAAAGCCTATGGCGCGGAGCTGATGGATCACCTCGCCAAGCAGATGGGCGAGAAGGGCAAATACGTCGCCACCGTTGGCTCGCTGACCTCGAAGTCGCAAAACGAGTGGATCGACGGCGCGATCGAACGTCAGAAGCAAGCCTATCCGGATATGTCGCTCGCGACCGATCGTCTGGAGACCTATGACGACGCGAACACCGACTACAACAAGCTGAAAGAGGCGCTGACCGCGCACCCCGACATCACCGGTGTCGTGGGTGGTCCGATGCCGACCTCGGCAGGTGCCGGTCGTCTGATCGCGGAAGGCGGTCTGCAGGGCAAGCTGCACTTCGCGGGCACCGGTCTTCCGTCGGTTGCGGGTCAGTACATCTCGCAGGGCGATATCAGCTACATCCAGTTCTGGGACCCGGCGGTTGCAGGCTACGCGATGAACATGATCGCACTGGCCGAGCTGAAAGCGCGTGATGCGGGCAAGGACCATGCCGATATCAAGGCGGGCACCAACCTCGGTCTCGAAGGCTATACCGATCTCAAGGAAGCCGATAGCGCGGACGCGAAAGTGCTCTACGGGGCCGGCTGGGTCGGCGTGACCAAGGACAACATGGATCAATACGACTTCTGATCCCTGACGGTTCTCAAGCTCGGGTGGCGCGCGCGGTCGCGCCACCCGTTGCCGACCTGCCTGCGAGGAGACCCCCATGGCCACCGCTCCCCTGATCGAGCTGCGCAACATCTCAAAGCGCTTCGGCGGCGTGCGCGCGCTCGATGACGTGTCGCTGACGCTCGACGCTGCCCGCATCCACTGCCTCGCCGGCGAGAACGGCTCGGGCAAATCCACCCTCATCAAGATCGTCTCGGGCGTCTATCAGCCCGACGAGGGCGAGATCCTGATCGACGGAAAACCGGTCGGTAAGCTCGACCCCGCGACCTCGATCGCCCATGGCGTGCAGGTCATCTATCAAGATTTCTCGCTGTTCCCGACGCTGACCGTGGTCGAGAACCTCGCGCTCAATACTTTCCTGCGCGAAGGCAAGACCCGGATCGACTGGACCCGGGCGCGCAAGATGGCGCGTGACGTGCTGGCGCGGCTCGATGTGCCGCTCGATCTCGATGCGACCGTCGAGACGCTGCCCGCCGCAGGCCGCCAGATCGTGGCGATTGCGCGTGCGATGCTCGCCGACGCCCGGCTGATCATCATGGACGAACCCACGACGACGCTCACGGGGCGCGAAGTCGAGCGCCTCTTCCGCATCGTGCGGGATTTGCAGGCCGACGGCATCGCCACGCTGTTCGTCAGCCACAAGATGCGCGAGATGCTGGAAATCTCCGAGCGTCTCACCGTCTTCCGCAATGGCAAGAAGGTCACCGAGGGCCCGATCTCGGACTATGACGAACGCTCGATCACCCGGGCGATGACCGGGCGCGACCTGCATCAGGGGCATTTCCAAGCCCCCGATGTCAGCGGGCGTGAACCGCGGCTGGAGCTGCGCAACGTGACCGTCGGCGACAAGGCGCAGGACATCAACCTGACGCTGATGCCGGGCGAGATCGTCGGCATGTCCGGCCTGATCGGCGCGGGGCGCAAGGCCATCGCGCAGGCGATTTTCGGTCTGCGCAACGACATGACCGGCGAGATGCTGGTCGATGGCAAGCCCGTGATGCCGAAGAACGTCCCCGAAGCGATCGCGGCTGGCATCGCCTATGTGCCCGAGGATCGCCTGTCCGAAGGGTTGTTCCTGACCCGCTCGATCCGCGACAACGCGATCGTCTCCTCGCTGAGCCGCTTCGCACCGCATCTTTGGCTCGATGCCGAGAAGGCGGGGGAGGAGACCCACAAGATGTTCGGCGAGATGGCGATTTCCGCGCCGGGGATCGACGTGCCGGTGGGCACGCTCTCGGGCGGGAACGCGCAGCGCGTGATGATCGGCCGCTGGCTGATGACCGATGCGCGCGTGCTGATCCTGAACGGCCCGACCGTGGGCGTCGATGTCGGCTCTAAAGAGCAGATCCACGGCATCATTCAGGACCTGACCCGCAATAACGATCTGGCGGTTCTGATGATCTCGGACGACCTGCCGGAGCTGGCTGCGAACTGCAACCGCGTGCTGTGCATGACCGAAGGCCGCATCACCGGAGAACTCGCGGGCGACGCGCTGACCGAAGAGGCGCTCGACGCGGCGCTGTCCAATGAAAAACAAGGAGAGCCCGCATGAGATTCCTGCGCAGCTCCGACGCGATCATTCTGGCGATCCTTGCGGTCGCGATGATCTTCATCGGGTTGGTGAACCCGGCCTTCTGGCAAATGTCCAACCTGTTCAGCCTGCTCAAGGAAAACGTCGTCATCGGCATCATGGCCTTGGGCGTGCTGCTGGTGATGATCTCGGGCGGGATCGACGTGTCTTTCACCGCCTTCGCGGTCGCGGGGATGTATCTCGTGGTCCGCTCGATGGTGGCGCTCGACTATAACGGGCTGGTGCTGCCCTTCGCCTCGGCGATCATAATCGGCGGGCTTCTGGGCCTGATGAATGCGGGCATCATCCACAAGTTCAAGATGATCCCTCTGATCGTGACACTCGGCACCGCGTCCGTGGTGCGCGGGCTGGTCCTTGGCCTCGTCGGCACCTCGAACGTGAACATCAACAAAATGCCCGAAGCGCTGGTGAATTTCGGCAAGACCGATCTCTTCGTGCTCGAGCGTGCGAACGGCTCGACCTACGGGCTGACCGCGATGATCGTGATCTATCTGGGCCTCGCCGTCGCGCTGCATCTGGTGCTGAAGCACACGATGATCGGGCGCTCGGTTTATGCCTATGGCGCGGACCCGGAAGCGGCGAAGCGCGTGGGCTTCTCGACCGGCAAGACGATGATCTTCGTCTATGTCACGGCGGGCGCGCTGGCGGGCTTT
>NZ_DFRG01000233.1:0-7262 GCF_002378135.1 Thioclava sp. UBA3469 | reverse complement strand
CCCCGCAGATGGATGACGTTCGTCGACGGGCCGAGCGCGCGGATGTCTTCGCTTGTGAGCGTCGCGGTTTCGAGGATCGAGGAAAGCGGGACCACGAGGGTTTCGCCCGCGACATTGACGACCATGCCGTCGAGCACGGCTAGGGTCAGTGGCAGGGAGATCGAGAAGCAGCTGCCTTTGCCAGGTTCAGAGGTGATTGAAATTCGACCGCCGAGGGACTGGATCGAGCTTTTCACGACATCCATGCCGACGCCGCGGCCCGAGAGTGCGGAGACCTGGTCCGCAGTGGAGAAACCGGGCAGGAAGAGAAGGTTGTCGATTTCGTTGTCGGAAAGCTGGGCATCCGGGGTGACAAGCCCCTTTTCGATGGCTTTTTCGAAGACCTTCTTGCGGTCGATGCCACCACCGTCATCGCTGACTTCGATCACGACACGGCCGGATCGGTGGTGGGCTGAGAGGGTGACGATGCCTTCGCGCGGTTTGCCGATAGCCTCGCGCATGTCGGGGGATTCGAGGCCATGATCGACGGCGTTGCGGATCATATGGGTGAGCGGATCGGCGAGGCGCTCGATGACGGTCTTGTCGACCTCGGTGGTTTCACCTTCGGTTTTGAGACGGACATCCTTGCCGATCGCCGACGAGGCTTCGCGCACGATCCGGGCCATTCGCTGGAACAGCGGTTTGACCGGCTGAGCACGGATCATCATCACGCTGTCCTGAATGTCTCGGGTCAGCATCATGAAGGCTTCGAGCCCGGTATTCACGGCGGAGTTTGGCGGCAGACCGGCTTCGGCGACGGATTGGGCAAGCATGGCTTGGTTGATCACCAACTCGCCGACGAGGTTCACCAAGCGGTCGATGCGCTCGATATCGACGCGCACGGTGGCGCCGGGCTCTGTAGCGGGAGCGGTGTTGGCTGCCGCAGGCTGAGCGGCGGAGGTGTCAACGGCGGAGCAAAAACCGGCCACGGGGCGGAGCAAAAGTCTGCCACCAGAGAGGGCATGGGATTGAAGCGGAGGGAACGCTTCGCGCCCCGGCAGCTGCGCTTTTCAGATAGCTGGCGGCTGCCGGGGCGCTTTGGCCCAGCGGGCCAAACCTGAACGATGTGATCAGGTGTTGGCGCTGTTTCGGGCGCGGCTTTGGGCAAGCCGATAGCTGTCGCCGTTCATCTCGAGGATGTGGACATGGTGGGTGAGCCGGTCGAGCAGAGCGCCGGTCAGGCGCTCGGAGCCGAAGGTTTCGGTCCATTCGTCGAAGGGCAGATTGCTGGTGATCATGGTGGCGCCCCGCTCGTAGCGCTGCGAGATCAGTTCGAAGAGCAGCTCGGCGCCGGTCTTGCTCAGAGGCACGAAGCCCAGCTCGTCGATGATCAGGAGCTTGTATCCGACCATCTGTTTTTGCAGGCGTAGCAAGCGGCGCTCGTCGCGGGCCTCCATCAGCTCGTGGACCAATGCGGCGGCGGTGGTGAAGCCGACGGAAAGGCCCTTCTGGCAGGCGGCCAGTCCAAGGCCCAAGGCGACATGGGTCTTGCCGGTGCCGCTCGGGCCGAGGGCAATGACATTCTCGCGCCGCTCGATCCATTCCCCGCGGGCGAGTTCCAGCACCTGCATCTTGTTGAGCTTGGGGATCGCCTTGAAGTCGAAGCTGTCGAGGCTTTTGGTCGCCGGGAACTTCGCCGCCTTGATGCGGCGCTCGACCATCCGTCGTTCGCGGTCGATCAGTTCGAGTTCCACCAGGCGCGCCAGGAAGCGAACGTGGTCCTGCCCCTCCGCGGCGCACTGGCGCGCGAGCTTGTCGTATTCCCTCAGGAAGGTCGGCAGCTTGAGCGTCTTCAGATGATGGGCGAGCAGGAGGTCGGGCGCGTCGGTCATCGGGCCTCCTCCGAGATCAGGCACATGTAGCTGGCCGCCGAGGTCTTTCCGACCTCGGCCCGCGGCAGGTAGGGATAGACGTCGAGGTCGAGCTTCGGCGGTCGCTTCTCGACCTGACACAGCACGAGATGCTTGACGGCGTCGAAGCCGATGGCTCCCATGCGCAGGGCCGTCTTCACGGCGGCTTGCACATCGTCGAGCTCGAAGGCCTCCAGCAGCCGCAGGACCTGGACGAACTCACGCCGCCCCGCCTTGAGCATGCGTGCTTCCATCAGGCGGCGCAGGGTCGCGAACTCGGGCGGCAGCTCCCAGCCTGTCAGCGGCGCGGCCTGGTCCAGGGCATTGATCTTCTTCTCGATCAGCGGAAGGTAGTGGAGCGGGTCGAAGACGACATCCTCGCGCTCATAGCTGCGCGGATGGCGCGCGATCAGATCGCCGCCGCAGCCGATCGCCACCTCGTCGACATAGCCGCGCAGCCAGACATCGCGGTGGCCGTAGGCGACCGGCACGGAATAGTCGTTGGTCTTGTAACGCACCAGCGCCTGCGAGGTGACCCGCCCGCTCGCCTGATCGCAGGCATCGAAAGAGGCTGGCGGCAGCGCCGACATCACCTCGAGATCCCGGTCAAGGCGCGTGCCGATCGTCTCGGTATGGCCGCGCAGAACATCGCCCTGACGCTTGCGGCATTGTTCTTCCAGCGAGGCGTTGAAGGCCTCCCAGGAGGGGAAGCGCGGCACCGGCACCATGAAGTTGCGCCGGGCATAGCCCACCAGCCCCTCGACGCTGCCTTTGTCATTGCCCTTGCCGGGGCGGCCATAGCGGTCACGGAGCAGGTAATGTGACAGGAACCCGCTGAACAGCCTGGCCCGCTTGCGGGTGCCATCCGGCAGGATCTGTGCCACCAGGCACCTGTCGTTGTCGTAGAGCACCGACACCGGCACCCGACCGAAGAAGCCGAAGGCGTGAACATGCCCGTCGACCCAGGCCTCGGAGGTCGCAGCCGGATAGGCCCGGATATAGCAGGCATCGCTATGTGGCAGGTCGAAGGCGAAGAAATGCGCCTTCTGCTCGACACCATCAATGATGACCATCGCTTCGCCAAAGTCGGCCTGGGCATGCCCGGGCGCATGGGCCAGCGGCACGAACATCTCGCGACCGCGCCGGTCATCCTCACGAATGTAATCCTTCACGATCGTGTAGCCGCCGGTGAAGCCGTGTTCGTCCCGGAGCCGCTCGAACACCCGCTTGGCGGTGTGCCGCTGTTTGCGCGGGACGCCGCGGTCCTCTTCCAGCCAGGCGTTGATGATCTCGGTGAAACCATCCAGCTTCGGGCGCTTGATCGGCGCCTTGCGCCGGTAGCCCGGCGGAACCGAATACGCCAACATCTTCTGCACGCTGTCGCGTGAAATCCCGAAGTGACGCGCCGCCTCGCGCTGGCTCATCCCCTCGGCGCAGGCAAGTCGAACCTTGCGATACAAGTCCACGGTGAAAATCCTCCCGCCCTCCCGTCGCCAGAAAGGGCAAAAGTGGCCGACTTTTACGCCGCCCGCAGCCGGATCATCCCGCCGCTACCGTGGCCGACTATTGCGCCGCCGTTCTCAGGAGGGCTTCGCGGCCTCTGCCTGTTGCTCGGCCGGACCCGGGTCAGGCGTGAGCGCGGGAGCTTCGGTTGCGATCTTTGCTATGTCATCGGTTGGAGGCGGCGCGGGATTGACGCTAACGGGGCCATTCACTTCCGCCTCGGGTTCAAATTTCTCATCTTCGTCAGTGTCGACGGACGGTTCGCCATCTATTTCGGGCAGCTCCGGGAGGGGCGTTTCAGATGACTTTGGCATCGATGAAATTTCGATCTGGCAGACGTCTTCGACGAATTCGAACACTTCCCGGATTTCGTCTTCCGTTAAATCCCCCGTGATCTGGACGGTCCAGCTCAGATGGTTCTCCTCAGGGTCGAGCGCATCGAGTGGCGGGACCGCCGATGCGTCGGTCATGATCGAGACCTCCGCAATCTCGGCGAGGGCGCGGAGGAGCTGCAGCGGCTCGTTGCCCGAGGCATAGAGCGCGCCGTCCGGGCGGAACTGCAAGGTGAAGCCGGTCGGGGACGCATCCTCTGGCGTTAAATCGAAGTCGAGGTCGAGCGCGAGGCCCATCGGCTGAAAGTCCGCGGCCTCGGTCTCGTCTTCCGCATCAGCCGTATGTGCAGCTCCGCGATCCCCCAAAAGCGCCTCAAGTGCCTGAAGGCATTCCTCGGCGTCCTCGGGTTCGGAAGCCCCTTCGCGCGCGGCGTGGATTTCGTCTGCAAGCAGATCGGCCGCCTGAAAAAAGAGTTTCACCGCCTCAGGTGTCAGGTCGAGCCTCCCGGCGCGTAGCTCGTCCAAAACGGTTTCGAACCGATGCGCAAAAGCGACAAGCGCATCGAGCCCGAACGCGCCTGCGCCGCCCTTGATCGAATGGACCGCCCGGAAGACGACATTGATCGTCTCCCCATCGTCAGCGCCCTCGTCGAGATCGGAGAGCGCGTCTTGCAGGCTTTCGAGCAGCTCTTCACATTCGATGAAGAAGGATGCTTTGATTTCTGCCATCGGGTCGGACATGTCGCGCTCCTTATCCGGCAACCATGTTGAGCGCCTTGACCAGTTTGGTTGGGTCGAAGGGCTTCACGATCCAGCCGGTCGCCCCGGCGGCGCGGGCGCGGGCTTTCAGCTCTGCCGCGGATTCGGTGGTGAGGACGAGGATCGGGGTCGCGCGGTGGCGGTCCTGCCCGCGCACGGCCTCGATGAAGCCGAACCCGTCGAGGCGCGGCATGTTGATGTCGGAGATGATCGCGTCAGGCTCCAGCCCGTCGAGCACTTCCAGCCCGTGCACGCCGTCTTCGGCGAGGTAAAGCTCCATCCCGGCGTGTTCGAGGGTGAGCTTGAGCATGTCGCGAATGGTGCGACTGTCATCGACCGCGAGAACTTTCAGTGACATGGGGCCTCCGCATCCGGCAGGTGCTGGAGATCCTCACGAGAGAGGCCGAACCGGGTCAGGGCGCTGTCGAACGCCTCGGAACTCTCGGCGATCTCGAGGCGATGACCCGCGATGCGGGCAGTCTTCGCCGCAGAAAGCAGCAGTTGCAGCCCCAGCGCGCCGAAATGGGTCACGCTGGAGGCATCGAGGGCAACATCTTCCGTCGCCACACATTGCAGCGACGCTTGCAGGGGGCGCACGGTCGCAAGGTCGATCCGGTCGGGCAGGGCAAGCGCGGTCATGGCGCCACCACAAAGTCACGAAGGCAGAGCGTACGCATCGGCAACCTCTTTCAAACACATCCGTGAAAGAGGTCTAAGACCAAGCCGTTAAAATAGCCTTGACGGAAACGCGCCTATCGCACCATGCGCGAAGAAAGATAGGAGGCGCAGCCCTGAAGTGCTGCGTAGTCGTCCTCGACCACGCTGACCGGGAAGGCGCGCAGGAATTCCGAGAAGCGCCCCTTGGCCTGCATCGCCTCGGCGAAGCCGAACTCGTCGAGCCACGGGACGACGCCGCGCGCAGCCCCGCCGATCAGGTAGATGCCGCCGAAGGGCAGGTGGGTCAGCGCCAGATCGCCCACGACCCGGCCCAGCATCTGCACGAAAAGCTGGCCTGCCGCGACGGCCGTCTCTTCGCCACGGGTGATCGCTTGGAGGATTTCCTGACCCGAGGTGGTCGCGTCGTCCTCGCCCCTGAGATAGGCGTAGAGCCGTTCCAGACCGCGCCCCGACACGACATGCTCGACACTGGCGAAATCGTGTTTCGCATCGAGATAGGTCTTGAGCGCGAAATCCTCCTCGGTCTCGATCGGCAAGGTGGTGTGCCCGGCCTCGGAGGGCGGCACGACGCGCCCGCCGGGGCCCTCATGCACGGGAGCTGCGTTGAACCCGGTGCCGATCCCAACCACCAGCCGCGCAGAGCCTTCCTTCGCAGGCAGACCCGGCAGGATCGGGTGCACGGCATCCTCGGCGAGGCTTCCCAGCGCATGGCCCTGCGCCTGCAGATCGTTGAGCACGAAGACATGGTCCGTCCCGGTCAGCCGCGCGATGTTATCGGCGCGGATCACCCAGGCGAGATTGGTCATTTCGGCCACGTCGTCGCGCACCGGACCGGCGGCGGCCACGCAGGCACCCGCGATCTCGCCGCAATCCTCGTCGCGGATATACTCCTCGAGGATGTCCTCCAGCGCCCCGCGCCCCTTGTTCGAGAAGCGGCGGATCGTGGAGTGGATCAGCTTGCCGTCGCGGGCCATCGCCACGCGTGTATTTGTGCCGCCGATATCGGCCAGTAGGGTGATTTGATCGCTCATCCGCGGCTCCCCAATGCGTCTTTCCATGCCAGATAGGACGCTTTCGGGGTGCGCTGCAAGCTGTCGAAGTCCACATGGACGAGCCCGAAGCGCTTCTCGTATCCCAGAGCCCATTCGTAATTGTCCATCAGCGACCAGCCGATATAGCCCTTCACCGGAACACCCTCGGCTATCGCACGCTGCACGGCGGCGAGGTGGTCTCGGTAATAGGCGATGCGGTGCGGGTCCTCGACCTTGCCGTCTTCGACCACATCGGGCGCGGCCATGCCGTTTTCGGTCACGTAGAGCGGCAGATCGCCGGTATAGTCGCGCGCGAGGCGGGTCAGGAACTGATAGAGCCCCTCGGGATAGATCTCCCATCCCATCGCGGTCTTGGGCAGCGGGCCGTCGACTTCGTGATGCGCAGGCCACGGCCCCTCGGTGGGCGCGATGCGCTTGCAGGTGTAGTAATTGAGGCCGAGCCAATCGAGCTTCTCGCCGATCAGAGCGAAATCGTCTTCCCAATTGTGCGGCATGTGCGGCGCGAAGGCCTCCATCACCTCATCCGGATAGCGGCCCTTGAAGATGCCCTCTACGAAGAAACGGTTGTAATAGGCGTCATAGAGATTGGCGGCCGCCGCGGCCTCCGGCGTCTCATCGGCGGGGATCGGGTATTCGAGATTGCACACCGCGCCGAGGTTTTTCATCCCATGCGCGCGCATCACTCGGATCGACTTGCCATGGGCGAGCAGCACGTGATGCATCGCGTGGGCCGTGGCGCGGATGTCGCGCAGGCCCGGCGCGTGATGGCCGAGGAAATGGCTGAGCCAACCGACGCACCACGGCTCGTTGATGGGGGCGGCGGACCAGATACGGTCGCCGAGCCGATCCGCGATCACTTGCGTGAAATCGGCGAACCAGGAAGCGATGTCGCGATTGCGCCAACCGCCCTTGTCGGCGAGCGCGGCGGGCAGTTCCCAGTGATAGAGCGTGAGCGCGGGTTTCAGCCCGCGCTCCAGCATTCCATCGACCAGCCGGTCGTAGAAATCCAGACCCTCGCGGTTTACCGGGCCACGCCCCTCCGGCATCAC
>NZ_DFRG01000195.1:1193-6588 GCF_002378135.1 Thioclava sp. UBA3469 | reverse complement strand
ACGCCTCGAGCGCGCGCGCCGCTGCCAGCACCAAAGGGGCGCCGCTCCAATCTGCAAGGAGCTTGTCCCGAGCGCCGAACCGACGCGAGGCGCCGGCGGCGAGGAGGATGCCAAGCGTGCGCATGGTGGCCCGCGCCCGGATCAGTCGAGCGGCGAGAACGCTGCGGGCTGCAGGAAGATGCTCTCTTGATGCACGAGATAGGGCAGGATCTTGGGCACGAAAGCCTGCCATTCCGGGTCCGCGCCCAGCTTGGCGCGTTGCGCGCTGCGGTGGCCGTAATCCTCATAGGCCCAGAGGAAGGTGACCGCGTTGAGTACGCCGCTGTCGCTGACCCAGCACCCGGCGAGCTTCGCGTATTGGGTGATGATGTGCAGGCCCTCGGCTTCATAGAGCTTGAGGAACTCGGGCGCCTTCCCGGGGGTGATGCGGTAGGTTCTTTGTTCGTAGATCATGTTGGACTCCGGCGTGAATGGCAGAAAATCGCGGGCACTGACGTCCCGTCACGCGCCGAAGCTACGACCAAACTTTGGGTTTTCGCAACACATAAGTCGTCAAGTGACGAAAAGATACTTTGCCTTCGCGCGGAATGGGCTAATGTATGAACCTGAAGTCGTTGCGTCCGGCGTCGGAATGAACAACAAGGGGTGCCAAGGGGAAAACGTGCAGGCCAAGCCAAAAATGACTGAAGGTTCGTCCAAAACGAACGGCGCCGGAAATAAGCCCGGCTCGCCGCAAGGCGCTGTGCGCATGCCGTTCAATGAGCGTCGTGCCCAGATCCTGGACGTCGCCACCGAGTTCTTTGCGGAGAACGGGCTTGCGGGGCAGACGCGCCAATTGGCGGAGAAATGCGGCATCTCCCAGCGTCTTCTCTATCGCTTCTTCCCGACCAAGGAAGACCTGCTCAAAGAGGTCTATAACCGAGAGATTCTTGGTGCTTTCAAGGCCGTCTGGTTCGTTGAGCTTCAGGATCGTTCGCAGCCCATGGCCGTGCGCCTCGACGCATTCTATCGCGACTATCTTCAGTCTACCTTGACCCGGAAGTGGTTGCGATTGTTCCTTTATGCCTCGCTGGCCGAGGCGAATATGGCGCCTGACTACATCGCAGCGATCGTCATGCAGTTGCTGGAGACCGTGATGCGCGAAGTTGCGCATGAGCGGGGCGTAGAGCTGCCGGAAGATCCCGCATTGCTCCGCGAAATGGCGTGGACGCTGCACGGCGCGATCTCTCACTACGCGATTCGACGCCACATCTATCAAAGCAGCCTGTCGCTCTCCGAAGACCAGGTGGTAACGATGCATGTCCGCGTGTTCCTCGCGGGATTCGAGGACATGGTCGAGGTGTGCAGCAGCCGTTGAGCGCTGCAATCCACTACATTTTCCCTGATTTCGCCTGCGGAGGCTTCCGTAGGTGCTGAAAGTTTGTGCGATTTCCGTTGCGGAAGGGAAATCCTCACTTTTTCGTTTGTCGTCAGTTGACGAATAAATAAATCGCCAATAGCGTCGGTTCCCATAAACAAGATCAACAGGGACGGCTTGCTGCAGGTTGGGCTTTGAACGGGCTCGGGCTGAGGCGGCCATGCAAAAGGAATCGAAAGATGCTCAAGGATAAGACGCGCCGTCTCGGGCGCCGGGATTTCCTCCGCTACTCGGCGGCGGGCGCAGGGGCGCTGATGGCGCCGGGTCTGGTTCGTCCGGCCAAGGCCGAAACGGCCGCGCTGACGATGCACACCTGGTCGGCCGCGGTCGACACCGTGCAGAGCCACCTCAGCGCCTTCACCAAGGAAACCGGGATTCCGGTCAATTACGGTAACTCGCCCTGGGCCCAATACCGCGAGGGCATGGTCGCGAAATTCGTGGGCGGTGCGCCGCTCGACGCGATGTGGGTGTCGGATTCCTGGCTGCCCGAATGGGCCGAAGCCGGCTGGATCGCCCCGGTCGACGAGTTCGACAGCCTGATGAAATACAACGCCGAGGCCGAGGATTTCTGCACCGACTCCATGACCTATGGCGGTCGTCAGTACGGCCTGACTTATTACACCGACTACATGGCCTTCTTCTATGACGAGGCGAAGCTCAAGGAAGCCGGCTTCGACGCGCCGCCGGAAACTTGGGATGAGCTGGTCGAGCAGTCGCTCGTCATGAAAGAGAAAGGCATTGCCGACTATCCGATGATGCTCGCGATGGCGCAGGAAAGCTGGCTGATCGAGTTCATCTCGACGCTGGTCTACTCGCATGGTGGCCGTCTGGTCGACGACAACGGCATGGCCGTGATGCAGGACCCCAAAGAGGGGGCCGTCGAGGCGCTGAGCTGGGTCGTCGATGCGGTCAACAAGCACGAGATCGTCTCGCCCGCCTGTGTCGAGACCGGCGAACTGGCTGGCCTGAAATCCTTCGCAGCGGGCAACCACGCCTTCGCGATGGTCGCGAAATACCGTCTGCGGATGCTCAACGATCCCGAGCAGTCGCAGATCGCGGGCAATGTGAAGCAGGCGATGATGCCGCAAGGCCCGAACGGCTCTCACGCGACGGTCGGCTGGATGCGTTTCCACGGCATGTCGGCGCAGGCTGCACAAGACAAGGCACGCGCCGAGAATGCCGCGAAGCTGATCGAATGGTTCGGCGGCAAGGCCGATGGCGCCTACACGTTCCAGAAACTCCTGTTCCTCGATATCGGCGCCGGGTTCGGCGTGAAGCCGCTGTTCGAGGATCCCGAGATCCGCGCGGCCTACGACTCTTATGGCGATGTCGACATGATCCAGGCTCAGCAGGCGCTCGCTCGCAAGAAGGACACGGTCACCCCGTGGTTCGGCGAGTGGAACGACACCAACGGGTCGGCCTGGCAATCGGCGATCCTCGGCAATGTCGATCCCGCCGGAGCGGTCAAGAAATCTGCCGATCTGTGGAACGAGCTGAAGGACAGCTACTGAGCAGGTGCGGCGGGCCTTTCTAAAAGGCCCGCCGACTGTCGGGCAGGGCAACGGGAGAGCATGACGTGGCGAATGCAATGACACGGGCGACACGCCCGAAATGGCGGCTGGGATACGAGGAGCGCAGCGCCATGCTGTTTCTTGCTCCTGTCATGGCCGTTCTGGGCGCGGTTGCGGTCTTCCCGATCGCCTATTCGCTTTATATCAGCTTCTTCAGCATCAAACTGACGCGTCCGAACCGGACCCCCTTTGTCGGGCTGAAGAACTATACCGATCTTCTCGGCGATGAGGCTTTCTGGGGCGCGGTCTGGCGCACGGTGAGTTTCTCGCTCGTCTCGGTCACCGCGATTGCTTTCATAGCCTTGCTTGTCTCGCTGCTGCTGAACCAAGAATTCCGCGGGCGTCGTATCCTGTCGACGATCCTTCTGGTGCCGTGGGCGATCCCCTATGTCGCGAACGCGCTGATGTGGAAATGGATCTACGATTCCAGTTACGGAGCGCTGAACGGCCTGCTCTATCAGCTCGATTTCATCGACAAATACATGGTCTGGCTGGGGGATCAGGACAAAACGCTGTTCCTGATCGCCAATGCCTTCGTCTGGAAGGAAGTGCCGCTGGCGACGATCCTTCTGCTGGTCTCGCTCAAGTCGATCCCGTCCGATCTCTATGCGGCGGCGCGCGTCGATGGTGCGACGGTCTGGCAGCGCTTCGTGCATGTCACCCTGCCGGCGATGAAGCCCGGTTTCATGCTGGTGATGATCTACGAGACGATGATGGCGATCCGCCATTTCGACCTGTTCTTCATCCTGACCGAGGGCGGGCCCGGCAGCGCGTCGCATGTGCTCTCGTGGCACATCTATGTCGAGACCTTCCGCAACCTGTCCTTCGGGAGCGGTGCTGCGATGTCCTACCTCCTCGCAATCGCGACTTTCGCACTCTCCTACCTCTTCATCCGAACGCTGGGGCGCAAGATCTGACATGAGCGATATGCCTATCACCCCGCCTGTCGACACGATCGACTACCGCCGCCGCCAGAAAATCGGGCGCATCGTGCAGCGTCTGGTGATCGTGGTCTCCGCGATCGTCCTTGCGGCCTACATTCTCGCCCCGGTGTCCTGGCTCGTCTCTTCGGCGTTCCAGACCGAGACCGAGATCGTCTCGATCCCGCCGCACTGGATTCCCGAAGAGCCGACCCTGCGCAATTTCGAGGCGATCTTCACCGCCGGGAACGACGAGCCCGTCACCTACGAGACGCGCTCGGGCGCCGATCCGGCTGCCGGTGACTTCATCCCCTCGACCGCAGAAAACCTTCTGCCGTCGATGGCCAACAGCCTGATCGTCTCGATCCTGGTGGTGATCCTGAACCTGCTCGTCGGGGTGCCGGCCGCTTATGCGATCGCGAAGATCCGGTTCTGGGGGCGCAACGCGTCGGTCTATTTCATCCTGATCACGCGGGTGATCCCCGATATCGCGCTGGTCGTGCCGTTCTTCCTGGTGATCCGCAAACTCGGGATGCTCGATACGCTCGGATCGCTGGTGATCACCTATCTCGCGATCACGGTGCCCTTCACGGTCTTCATCCTGATCCAGTATTTCGAGGGCCTCCCGGACGAGCTGGACAAGGCCGCGCGGGTCGATGGCTGTTCGCGGCTCCAGGCGCTGATCAAGGTGTTCCTGCCGCTCTCGCTGCCCTCGCTCGTCGCCGTGGTCCTCTTCACCTTCCTTACCAGCTGGAACGAATTCCTGCTCGCGCTGATGTTCACGCAGACCTCCGCGTCGCAGACCCTGCCGATCCTGCTGGCCTCGTTCACCTCCGATTTCACGGTGAGCTTCTCCTTCCTCAACGCCGCTGGCGTCCTGGCGGTCGTGCCGCCGGTGATCGTCGCCATCGTCTTCGAACGCTACATCGTTTCCGGTCTGACCGCCGGGGCTGTCAAAGGTTAGAAAGGACAAAGTCTTGGCCCGGATCCGCTTCACCAACGTTAACAAGAAATACGCCAACGGCTTCCATGCCGTACGCAATCTCAACCTCGATATCGAGGATCGCGAGTTCATCGTCCTGCTCGGCCCCTCGGGCTGCGGCAAATCCACGACCCTCAACATGATTGCAGGGCTCGAGGAGGTCTCGGACGGCGATCTGATCTTCGACGAGCAGGTCGTGAACTACGTCCCCCCGCACAAGCGCGACGTCGCGATGGTGTTCCAGAGCTACGCGCTCTACCCGCATAAGACCGTCTACGACAATATCGGTTTCGGGCTGAAAATGCGCAACGCGTCGAAGGAAGAGATCGACGAGCGCGTGCAAGACGCCGCGAAGAAGCTGGAGATTTCGCACCTGCTCGACCGCCGTCCGTCGCAGCTGTCGGGCGGCCAGCGTCAGCGTGTGGCGCTGGGGCGGGCGATGGTTCGTGACCCGTCGGTCTTCCTGATGGATGAGCCGCTGTCGAACCTCGACGCGGCGCTGCGG
>NZ_DFRG01000195.1:0-891 GCF_002378135.1 Thioclava sp. UBA3469 | reverse complement strand
TCGAACCTCGACGCGGCGCTGCGGATCTCGATGCGCGCGGAGATCAAGGAACTCCACCGTGCGATGGAGACCACCTTCGTCTACGTGACCCACGATCAGGCCGAGGCGCTGACGCTCGCGGATCGTATCGTGGTGATGAATGACGGGGTCGTGCAGCAGATCGGCACGCCCGACGACATCTACGAACGCCCCGCGAACACCTTCGTGGCGTCGTTCCTCGGCAGCCCGCCGATCAACTATTTCGACGGCGTGCTCGAGGCCGGGCCGGATGACGAGATGGCCTTCGTTCGCGATGGGCTGCGTCTCGTGCTGCCGGCAGATCACGCGGCGCGCCTGAAAGGGCAGGAGGGGCGCGCGGTGCGACTGGGTATCCGGGCCGAGGATGTCGCGGAAGGCACTGCCGAGCCGGGATACAATGCGCTCAGCGGCACCGTGAACTCGGTGCTTCCGGTTGGCTCGGATCAGTATCTCGGCATGGATTTCGGCGGCGAGGAGCTGTTCTTCCGCGTCGGCAAGGATCTGCGCCATGCGTTCGGCGAGAGCATCACCCTCGCGGTGGACCTCAACCGCCTGCATGTCTTCGACCGCGAAACCGGTCAGTCGCTGATCTGGAACGCGGCCTGACACAATGAAACCCGCCCCTTTCACCTACCACCGGCCTGCGAGCCTTGCCGAGGCACTGGCGCTGTTGCGCACGCATGGGCCGGCGGCCAAGCCGATCGCCGGAGGGCAAAGCCTCGGGCCGATGCTGAACATGCGGCTGGCGCGTCCGGGCCATCTCGTCGATCTCAACGATCTGATCGAGTTGGACCGCGTGCGGGTGAAGGAGGACATGCTGGAGATCGGCGCGCTGACGCGCCATCACCGGCTGGCCAATGCGCCGGAAGTGCA
>NZ_DFRG01000018.1:0-3527 GCF_002378135.1 Thioclava sp. UBA3469 | reverse complement strand
AGGCCGCCGAGGCCTGTGTCGCGGCCGCCATCGACGCTGCGCGTCCGTGGACTGCCCCGGTCGCTGAGCGCGCCGCCGTTTTGCGTCGCGTGGCGGCGCTTTACGAGGAAAACTTCGGGCCCTTCTTCGCGGTGCTCGCGAAAGAGGCGGGCAAGAGCCAGCTCGACTCCGTGGGCGAATTGCGCGAGGCGGTCGACTTCCTGCATTACTATTCGGCGCAGGCCGAAGAGAGCGATCCGACCGCACGCGGTATCTTCGCGGCGATCAGCCCGTGGAACTTCCCGCTGGCGATCTTCACCGGCCAGATCTCGGCCGCGCTGGCTGCGGGCAATGGCGTGATCGCGAAACCGGCCGAGCAGACGCCGCTCGTCGCGGCCATCGCCGTGCGCCTGATGCATGAGGCGGGCGTGCCGCGCGACGTGCTGCAACTGCTGCCCGGTCAGGGTGAGACGGTGGGCGCGGCCCTGTCGTCCAACCCGAAGATTGCGGGCATCGCCTTCACCGGCTCGACCGAGACGGCGAAGATGATCCGCCGGTCGATGGCCGACAATCTCGATCCGACCGCGCCGCTGATCGCGGAAACCGGTGGTCTGAACGCGATGATCGTGGACTCGACCGCTCTGCCCGAACAGGCCACGCGCGACATCATCGCTTCGGCCTTCCAGTCGGCGGGTCAACGCTGCTCGGCGCTGCGCTGCCTCTATGTGCAGGAAGACGTGGCTGAGGGGCTGATCTCGATGATCAAGGGTGCGATGGACGAGCTGTCGCTGGGCGATCCGTGGTATCTGTCGACCGATGTCGGCCCGGTGATCGACGGCGAGGCGCAGGCCGATATCGCCGCCTATATCGCGAATGCCGAGAAAGAGGGCCGCGTGCTGCACAAGCTCGACGCGCCGTCCAAGGGGCATTTCATCGCGCCGACGCTGGTGAAAGTCTCCGGCATCGAGGCGCTGGAGCGTGAGGTCTTCGGCCCGGTTCTGCATATCGCGACCTATCGCGCCGAGGATATCGAGAAGGTGTTCGCCGCGATCAACGCCACCGGTTACGGGCTGACCGCCGGTCTGCACAGCCGGATCGACAACCGCGTGCAGGAGGTCTCGGACGCGCTGCATGTCGGCAACCTCTACGTCAACCGCAACCAGATCGGTGCGGTCGTGGGCTCGCAGCCCTTCGGCGGTGAGGGGCTGTCGGGCACGGGTCCGAAAGCGGGCGGTCCGCTGTATCTCACGCGCTTCGCGATGGCGCCCGAGGCGTCGTCGAAGAATGGCGAATGGGGTCACAAGGCCGATCTCGATGCGCTGCGCAAGAAGCTGGCGAAAGCGGCAGCGAAGGCCGAGGCGAGCGAGCCGCTCGAAGCGCTCGAACTGCCGGGACCGACGGGCGAGGCGAACACGCTGCGTCGCTATCCGCGCGGGCCGATCCTGTGCCTCGGGCCGGGCGAGGCTGCGCAGGTCGCGCAGATCAAGGCGGTCGAGAAGCTGGGCGGCGTGGCCGTCGGGGCCGATGGCAAGATCGCCCCGGAATTGCTTGAAACGCTTGAGGATATCGCGGGCGCCATCTGGTGGGGGCACGATACCCGCGCCCTTGTGAAAGCGCTTGCGAAACGCGAAGGTCCGATCCTGACGCTGACCACCGGCGCGGTGCAGAAGGCCGATGTCCTCCACGAGCGGCATCTGTGCGTCGACACCACCGCGGCGGGCGGCAACGCGGCGCTGCTGGCGGGGTAAACCCCGCTAGCCCACATCCTCGGAGGCCACCGACATCGCCTTGATGATCGCGTGGCACGCCATTCCCTCGGTCAGGCCAAGTGCTTCGACCGAGCGGGTGGTGAGCCGGGCCAGCAGATGCTCGTCGCCCATCTTCAGGCGCACGTAGACGCTGGGCGGATCGGCGGGGCGCAGCTCCGCGACCGTGACGGGCAGGATGTTGAGCGCGGACAGCCCCTCGGGGCGTCCCACTGCCAGCGTCACGTCGCCCGCATGGATGCGCAGCCGCAGCGATTGGCCGGGCTGGCCTGCCGGATAAGGCAGCAGCACCGGGCCGCCTGCGGTCTCGATCCGGGTCAGCCCATCGTTCTCCTGCGCCTGAACCCGACCCGAGATCACCGCGCCCGCTTCGCGCTGGCCGAGCGCCGGGGCCAGCGTCGGATCGGACAGGATCTCGCGCGCCGGGCCGAAGCCGCGCAGGCGTCCGGTTTCGATCAGAGCGATGGAGGTTGCAAGCCGCGCGACCTCGGCGGGGGCGTGGCTGACATAGAGGATGGGAAGTTTAACTTCGTCCCGTAACCGCTCGATATATGGAAGAATTTCTGCCTTCCGTGCGGCGTCCAGTGCGGCCAGCGGCTCGTCCATCAGAAGCATGCGCGGGTTCGACAGGATCGCGCGTCCCAAGGCGACACGGCTCTTCTCGCCGCCCGAAAGTGCGGCCGGACGGCGCTCCAGTAGAGCACCGAGGCCGAGCATCTCGATGATGCGGTCGAACTCCGGCGCGGTCTTGGAGGTGTTGAAGCGCTGCCCGTAGAGCAGGTTCGATTTCACGCTGAGATGCGGGAAAAGCCGGGCGTCTTGGAAGACATAGCCGATACGGCGCTTGTGGGGCGGCAGGCAGATGCCGGCCTCGGTCTCGAGCAGCACCTCGCCATTCACCACGATCCGCCCCCGGTCAGGACGCAGCAGCCCGGCGACCGCGTTCACCACCGTCGTCTTGCCCGCGCCGGACGGGCCAAACAGCGCGGTGACGCCTTCGGGCGCGGTGAAATTGACGTCCAGATCGAGCGCGGGCAGGCGATGGCTGAGCGAGATTTCCAGCATCAGTTATGCCCCGCGATCCGCGCCGCGATCCGTCGCGCCAGCCATTCCGAGACCAACAGCGCGCCAAGCGCCAGCATGACCGAGATCACCACCAGCCGCGCGGCATCCGCCTCGCCGCCCGGCACCTGCAATTGCGAATAGATCGCGAGCGGCAGGGTCTGGGTCTGGCCGGGAATGTTCGATACGAATGTGATCGTCGCGCCGAATTCGCCCATCGCCTTGGCGAAGGCGGTGATGCTGCCGGCAAGGATGCCGGGCAGGATCAGGGGCAGGGTGATCGTTGCGAAACTGGCGATGCGCGAAGCCCCGAGGGTTGAGGCCGCCTGTTCCAGCTTCGGGTCCACCGCCTCGATCGCGAGCCGGATCGCGCGCACCATCAGCGGAAAGGCCATGATCCCGGCGGCCAGCGCCGCCCCGCGCCAGGAGAAGGCCACCGTGATCCCGATCCTCGCCAGCGCCGCCCCGATTATCCCGTTCGGCGCGAAGCCGATCAGCAGCAGGTAGCCGGTGACGACGGGCGGCAGGATCAGCGGCAGATGCACCAGCCCGTTGACGAGGCTGCGCCCCGGAAAGCGCCAGCGGGCCAGCGCATAGGCCACGAATAGCCCCGGTGGCAATGACAGCAGCGTCGCCCAGCCCGCCACTTTCAGCGACAGGACAACCGCTTGCCAGTCGGAGGGCGACAGCCAGCTCATTCCAGCGTCTCGAAGCCTTGGT
>NZ_DFRG01000192.1:0-18648 GCF_002378135.1 Thioclava sp. UBA3469 | reverse complement strand
GTCGGCTCGTTGATGATGCGCAGCACTTCGAGACCGGCGATCTTGCCGGCGTCCTTGGTGGCCTGACGCTGAGCGTCGTTGAAGTAGGCGGGCACGGTAATGACGGCCTGCGTGACTTCCTCACCCAGATAGCTTTCGGCGGTTTCCTTCATCTTCTGAAGAATCACGGCCGAAACCTGTGCGGGGGAGTACTTGTCGCCCTTCACTTCGACCCATGCGTCGCCATTGCCGCCGTCGACGATGTTGTAGGGGACGAGTTTCTTGTCCTTCTCGACTTCCGCATCGGTGGTGCGGCGACCGATCAGACGCTTAACAGCGAAAACGGTGTTCGAGGGGTTGGTGACCGCCTGACGTTTCGCCGGCTGGCCGACCAGACGTTCGTCGTCCGTATAGGCGACGATCGAGGGGGTGGTGCGCGCCCCTTCGGAGTTTTCAATCACTCGGGGCTGTGCGCCATCCATGATGGCGACGCAGGAGTTCGTGGTCCCGAGGTCGATACCAATGACTTTACCCATGATGTTACCTCTCTTGGCGATATGACGGGGAACGGGTCCATTCAGGCCCCCGGCCCCTATCCCTTGGGTTTCGGTTTCATGTTCTGCTATCTGGCGGTGTGAGCCGCCTTCGGCTTCGAAGCGTATATAAGGAGGGGAAAATCGGGCTGCAAGAAGGCTCCCCCGAGGAAGAGGGTGAGAAAATGACAGAAAATCCGAAACACGCAATATCTCGGCCCGATCCGCAGGAGATTCGCGGCTTCCGGCATTATCCCGGCTGGCTGGACCTCGACGAGCAGAAGGCGCTGATCGAGACGCTGCGCGGTGTCGTGACGCAGGCGCCGCTGTTCTCGCCGATGACACCCTACGGCAAGTCGATGTCGGTGCGCATGACGTCGGCCGGGCGGTTCGGCTGGATCTCCGACCGGCGCGGCTACCGCTATTCCGAGACCCATCCCGACGGCCAGCCCTGGCCCGCAATTCCGCAGCCGATCCTCGATATCTGGGAGGCGGTTTCGGGGACGCCGCGGGCCCCCGAATGCTGTCTCATCAACTTCTACGGCGAAGGCGCGAAGATGGGCATGCATCAGGACCGCGACGAGCAGGATTTCGATCAGCCCGTGGTCTCGGTCTCGCTGGGCGATGACGGGCTGTTCCGCATCGGGAACAAGACGCGCGGTGGCAAGACCGAAAGCATCTGGCTGCACTCGGGCGATGTGATGGTGATGGGGGGCGAGGCGCGGCTGCTTTATCATGGCATCGACCGCGTGAAGCCCGGCACTTCGCCGCTGATGCCGAAGGGCGGGCGGATCAACCTGACGATGCGCGTCGTGACCTGACGCCTGCGCTGGCGGCATCTGCGGGAGCCTCCGGCGGGGATATTTTTGCCAAGAGGAAGAGGCTCGTCAGAAAGAGCCGCGCGGTAGCGGCGTCGTGCCCTTGTTATAGGGCGTCCAATCCTCGACATCCGGGTAGTATTTCCGCCGCCATGCCCGCACGCGCGGGTTCATCCGGCGTCGCCAGAGCGGCGGGATCATCGCCAGCGCCGTCATTCCGGGATAACCGAAGGGCAGCTGCGGGGCTTCCTCGGCATCGTAGGTCTGCAGGAGCGGGAAGCGGCGGTCGGGTTTGTAATGGTGATCCGAATGGCGCTGCAAATTGATCAGCAGCCAGTTCGAGGCCATGTGATCGGCGTTCCAGCTATGGCGGGGCAGGACATGCTCATAGCGCCCTTCGCCCTTGTATTGCCGGGTCAGGCCGTAATGCTCGACATAGTTGGTCAGTTCCAGCTGCCAGATCGCGAAGAGCGCCTGCAGCAGAAACAGACCGAGCCCCATCCAGCCACCCAATAGCGCCGCCACGATCAGCGCCAGCGCCTGCAATGCGGCGTAGCGCCAGAACGGGTTGGAGCGGTGCCAGACCGGACGGTCCGCGCGGCTGAGTTTCAGTTTCTCGGCTCTCCAGGCGGAGCGGGGGCATTCAAAGATCACCCGCCAGAAGAAGCGGTGAAACCCCTCGTTGTAGCGCGCCGAGACCGCATCGCGGGGCGTGCCGACCCAGAGGTGATGGACCAGGAGATGCTCGGTCCGGAAATGGGAGTAAAGGACGCTCGCCAACAGTAGATCGCCCAGCCAGCGCTCCAGCTGGCTTTTCTGATGCAGCAGCTCGTGGGCATAGACGATGCCGATCGTGCCCGAGATCACGCCCACGCCGAACATCAGGGCGACGATCTCGAAGCCGTTCAGATCGGTCGTATGCGTCACCCACCAGATCGTGCCGAAGATCACGGCCGCCTGAATCGGGAACCAGATCAGCGTAATCGCGCGATACCAGAACAACTCGGCTTCAGGCGCCTCGGTGTCGGGCTGGTCCTCGTTGCGCCCCAGAAGCTGGTCGAGCACGGTCGTCAACCACCACGCATAGGCGGGCAGCAGGATCAGGGTCCAACCGCCGAACCACGCCTCCATCCCCGCCAGCGGCACGGTGCCGAGCGACAGCCAGAAGGGCAGGGCGTGAGAGGGGCGGCGGATTTCGTCGCGGCTGGACATCGGGGCCTCGTGAGCGATGCGGGCGCGGTCATACTAGCCGAACGCTAACCCGATACAATCATTCAGCTTGCGGCCATTCGGCGCTTTGGGCCGCATCCCAGACCTTGCGCATTAGTGTGGGCAGATCGCCGGGGCGGAAATCGGCGCGCGGGGTCATGGCATGGGCCTCCGTGCGGGTGACGTGGACCTGCAGGATCAGGTGGAAATGGGTGAAGGTGTGGCGCACCTCGACCGGAGAGAGCGTCCAGTCGGCCTGCATCGGCGGGGCCGGGCTCGGCGCGTCGGACCAGTCCGAACCGGGAAAGCCCAGCGTGCCGCCCAGAAGCCCCTTGTCGGGGCGGCGCTCCAGCAGCACGTCGCCCTGGCCGTTCATCGCGACATAGGCGAAGCCGCGGCGGGTGGGCTTTTCCTTCTTCGGGGCTTTGCGTGGCAGCGTCTCGGCGATCCCGGCAGCGCGGGCGGTGCAGGAATCAATGAGCGGGCAGATGCCACAGGCCGGATTGCGCGGCGTGCAGATCGTCGCGCCCAGATCCATCATCGCCTGCGCGAAATCTCCGGGTCGGTCCTCGGGCGTGATCTGTGCCGTCAATTCGGTCAGCTCCGCCTTCGCGCCGGGAAGCGGCGTTTCGACCGAGAAAAGCCGCGAGACGACGCGCTCCACATTGCCGTCGACCACGGCGACCGGCTCGTCATAGGCGATGGCGGCGATCGCGGCGGAGGTGTAGGGGCCGATGCCGGGCAGCTTTTGCAGCTCTGCCGCCGTCTCGGGGAAGCGCCCGTCCAGCTCACCCGCCACGACACGCGCGCATTTCAGCAGGTTGCGGGCGCGGGCGTAATAGCCAAGCCCGGCCCATTCGGCCATCACGTCGCCATCCTCGGCTGCTGCGAGTGCACCCACATCGGGCCAGCGCTCGGTGAAGCGGCGGAAATAATCGCGTACGGCGGCGACCGTGGTCTGCTGCAGCATCACCTCGGACAGCCAGACGCGATAGGGATCGGGCCGTTCGCCCTCTGCACGATCCGCAGGCGACACGCGCCACGGCATGATGCGGGCATGGGTATCGTACCAGGTGAGCAGGGTTTCGCCGATTGCCCCTTTACCGTCACGCAATGTTTATGCTCCCCTCTTGCCGACCGGTTGGCCCGGCCCGATGTGCTTCCTAGAATGGGATGGATCAAGAGGAACCGCCCACGAATGAAAAAAAGCGACCCGCAAAAGACGCCTTCCCGGCGAATGCGTGGCTTTGAAGCCGCGGGCGGGCTGCTGCGCAACCGTATCCGCGCCGCGGGTGAAGCGCGCGGTTTTGCGGTCTCGCGCCTGCTGACCCATTGGGCGGAAGTGGTGGGCCCGGACACCGCCGCGCAATGCCGCCCGGTGAAGATCGGCTACACCAAAGGCGGCTTCGGCGCGACCCTTACTCTTTTGACGACCGGAGCGGCGGCGCCCATGCTGCAGATGCAGTTGCCGCAGATCCGCGACAAGGTGAATGCCTGCTACGGCTATAACGCGATCTCGCGCATCTCGCTGACGCAGACCGCGCCGACCGGCTTTGCCGAAGGTCAGGCGCAATTCGCACCGAAACCCAAACCCGAACCCCGCAAGCCGGACCCCCGCGTCGCCGAAGAGGCGAAGGCGCAGGTGGCCGATTGTGGCGATGCCGATCTCAAATCGGCGCTGGAAGAACTGGCAAGAAACGTTCTATCGAAGTCCGCAGAGCGGGCTGCACATAAGAAAGGCAGATAGATGAGCAAAACTCTTTCGATCCTCGGCGGCGTGGCTGTCATGGGGCTTCTCGCGACGGGCGGCTGGTATGCCAGCCAACATAGCGAGGCGAGCCTGATCACTGCGGCCCAAGCGCAGGAAGCAACGGCGAACAAAGATGTCGAGACTTTGCCCGACGTGGTTCTGGGTCAGGAAGACGCGCCGGTCACCGTGATCGAGTACGCCTCCTACACCTGCCCGCACTGTGCCGAATGGCACAAGGTCGAGTATCCGCAGCTTAAGAAGAACTACATCGACACCGGCAAGGTGAAGTTCATCCAGCGCGAGGTCTATTTCGACAAGTTCGGCGTCTGGGCCGGTCTGATCGCGCAATGTGGCGGCGATCCGAAATATTACGCGATCTCGGACATGATCTATAACAAGCAGAAGGACTGGATCGGCGACGGCAAGCCGCAGACCATCGCGGACAACCTGCGCAAGATCGGCCTGCAGGCCGGGCTGAGCAACGATCAGGTCACCGCCTGCATGAACGACGAAAAGCGCGCCGAGCGGATGGTCGCGACCTTCCAGAAGAACGCGGGCGACGACAAGATCGACGCGACGCCGACCTTCATCATCGACGGCGAGAAGCATTCCAACATGGCTTGGGACGACTTCAAGAAAATCCTCGACGACGAGCTGGCGAAGCAAGCCAACTGATCCCGGCGACAGATGTTGAGAAGGCCGGTCCCGTGGGGCCGGCCTTTTTCATATCCCGAGCCGGTCGAGCGCTGCGTCGAGCGCTGTGGGGTCGTCTATCTCGAGCCGCACCGGCAGGGCGAGTACCTTCGGGCGGAAGCTTTCCGGCAGGCGGACCGCGTCCTTTTCGGTCGTCACCATCTGCGCGCCGAGCGTGTCGGCCTCTGCCTCGATGCGCTGCAACAGACGCGTCGTGAAAGGCTGGTGATCTTCCAGCGCCTCGCCGCGCAGCAGCTCCGCGCCGAGACCGCGCAGGGTGGCAAAGAACTTTTCGGGATGGCCGATGCCTGCGAAGGCGAGGACGGGAAGGCCCTCCCAATCCATGCCCGTCTGCAGCGGAGCGAGCTGTCCCGTCAAATGTGGTTTCGAAATTCTGGAACTCCAGAAATTAGAGAATTCAACCTGCGCAGCTTCCGGCCCGATCGACAGCAGAAAGTCTGCGCGAGCCATTCCGGCCTCGATCGGTTCGCGCAGCGGCCCGGCAGGCAGGCAGCGCCCGTTGCCGAAGCCCTTATGCGCGTCGACCACCACGATCGAGAGGTTTTTCTGCAATGCGGGGTTCTGATGGGCGTCGTCGAGCACGATCACCTGCGCCCCGGCGGCGACTGCGGCGCTCGCCCCCGCCGCGCGGTCGCGCGCGACCCAGACCGGCGCGAAGGCGGACAGCAGCAGCGGCTCGTCCCCGGTCTCTTCGGCGCGGTGGCTGCGCTCATCGACCTGCACCGGCCCTTCGAGCGACCCGCCATAGCCGCGCGTGACCACATGGGCCGTTACACCGCGCGCGGCCAGCCGTTGCACCAGCCAGATCACCGTCGGCGTCTTGCCGGTCCCGCCCGCGTTGATGTTGCCGACCGAGATCACCGGCACGTCGAGCCGCAGCCCCGGCTGCGCCACGCGCCGCTTCGTCATTGCCGCGTAAATCGCGCCAAGCGGCGACAGCAGGCGCGCGCGCAGGCCCGGCGCGGCGGGGGCGTTGAACCAGAAGCCGGGCGCGCCCATCACGCCACCCGCGCGGGCTGGGTGCCCGACAGAATCTCTGCCAGATCGCGGGCGATGGTCTCCACCGCGCCGGCGCCGCCCGAAGTCACCGCCCAGGCGTTATGGGCCAGCTGCGCAGAGCGTTCCGGCGCGATCAGGTCCGCGACCACTTCGGGCAGATCCTCGGGCACCACGACGCCGCGGCAGGCTTTCGCCGCCTCGAGCCGCAGGTAATCTTCGCGAAACGGGACGAGCTTGGGACCATGCAGGATCGCCGAACCAAGCGCCGCCGCCTCGACCGGGGAGCGCGGCGCCTGCGCCGTCCCTGACAAGGTGCCGCCCATATAGCTCAGCGCGGCCAGCCGGTACCAAAGCCCGTATTCCATCGCGTCGTCGGCGATGAAAATCTCGGTCGTCAGTTCCGGTTCGCCCTCGAGCGACCGGCGCGCGACCGACCAGCCCTCGGCGGTCAGCTGCGCGGCAAGGGCCTCGCCTTGGGATTCGTCATCCGGCGCAAGCAGAAGCAGCAGCCGATGCGCATGGCGCTGGGCGTAGCGATGCGCCGCCGTCACCGGGCCGATTTCGGCCTCGGGCACGGCGGCGGCGAGCCAGACCGGGCGCGCGCCCATCGACTCGGCCATCGAGGCGCGCTCTGCCTCGGAGCCGTAAAGCGGCTGCGGCGGCTCGCCGAGCGCACCGTCATTGACCACGATGACCGGCCCGTTCAGCCGGTCGCCCACCCGTTCGAGGCTCGCCTCGTCGCGCAGGTAGATGCGGTCGATCCGGCCCAGCAGCGTCAGCGAGACGTCATCGAGGCGCAGCCCATCCTGACCGCCGAGTTTCGCATCGGCCAGAACGCTGGCGATGCCGCGTTTCTGCGTCTCCGCGATCAGGGCGGCGGGCAGCAAGTCGTCCATGATGAGCACGAGATCGGGGCGCCACGCATCCAGCACCAGACGGACGGACGCGGGACGATCCTCGGGGGTGGGCCGGAAATAGACCTCTTCGGGCAGACCGTCCGGCGGATCTTCCGCGCCGCGCACCGTCATTGCAATGCGGATATCGGGCATCCGCGCGGCCACCCTGCGCGCGACCAGCCCGGCGGCTTCCGCGCATTTCCCCGCAGCCCAGATCCACAGCAGCGGGGCGTCGGCGCGATCCTCCCCCTGACCGGCCTCGACCGCGGCTTTCGCCTTGGGTCCCGCAGGACGCAAGGCGGAGAGTTGCAGCCTGAGCCAGAGAGGAAGAGAGCGCGCCATGCCAGCCTTAGTTGCCGAGCTCTTCGGTGGTCGACACTTCGAGCTCCTCGTCGCGCAGGCGATGCAGGTGCGCGATGAAGTAACGGGTATGGGCGTCGTCGACGGTGCGCTGCGCCTCGGCCTTCCACGCGGCATAGGCGGAGGCATAGTTCGGATACATCCCGACGATATGGATATCGTCGACATTCTTGAATTCGGTGCGGCTCGGGGTCACCAGCTCGCCGCCGAAGACGAGGTGAAGACGTTGCGGGGTCGGTTTGGCCATAAGAACTCCTGTCGGCTTTTCTGCGGCGCAGAGATTACGCTTTGCCCCCACGCTTCACAAGGAGAGGGCCGGGGCCGCACGTAGCCGTTACCGCGCCAGTCCCTGAGACTCCAGATATTCCGCGCCTTTTCGCACGCCAATCTCGTCGTTCACTTCCAAAATCAGGCGCGGCATCTTCGGCAGCTTGCCAAGCGCCTTGAACACCGAATGCCACGCGATCGTGCCTTCGCCGGGGTGCCAGTGCCGGTCGCCATAGCCGTCGATATCCTGCAGGTGGACATGCTCCAGCGCCGCGCCCGCCGCATGGACGAACACATCGACCGGCGGCGCGCCGCAGCGGCGATGCATGAACTGCGCATGGCCGGTATCGAGTGAGACCTTCACCGCTTTGCTCTTCATCTTCGCGGCGAGTTCGACACGCAGGCTCGGCGTGATGTCCTCGCAGTTCTCGATGACCAGCGTCACGCCCAGCTCCTCGGCGCGTTCGATCACAGGGGTCAGGACATAGCGCACGCGTTCGACCTGAATGAACGCGTTCGCGGGGTTCTGCTCCAGGTCGGCTTCCTTCCAGAGCGTGTAGGGCGAGTGGATCACCATCTGATCGCCGCCCAGCTCCGCCGTGATCTCCAGCACCCGCAGCATCCGGGCGCGGATGACCTCGATAATCTCGGAATCGGCGCAGTCGATACTGAATGAGGTGAAGGGCCCGTGCAGCCCGAGCCGTCCGGTATAGCCGTCGAGCAATTCTTTCGTCCGCGCGACCATCTTGCGCAGGTCCGCATCCGTGGCGTTCGGCCAGCAGAAGCTCTGCAATTCGAGATCGCGCTGGTCGTTCAGAATCCAGTCGCGATGATGCGCGAGCATATCGAGGCTCAGCGCAGCACCGAGCAGCGGTAATTCCTTGGCCATGGGGTCCTCCTCCGGATCGGATGCTCGCGCAAGCCGCGGGGCTTTTCAATCCCGTGAGCGCGCTATATCGGAACGTCATGAAACGCAGTCTGCCCGAGTTTTACGAGTCCATGGTGGAGAACGGGGACCTCAACCCCGACCCCGCCCAACGCGCCATTCTGCCCGAACTGGAGCGTGTGCGCCGCGCGCTGGAAGAGGCGCCTGCGCCCGAGCCGGTGAAACGCGGGCTCTTCAAGCGCAAGATCAAGCCGGTCGAAGGCGTGCGCGGCCTCTATATCTGGGGCGGTGTCGGGCGCGGGAAATCTATGCTGATGGACCTGTTCTTCGGCCAGACCGACGTGCCGAAACGCCGGGTGCATTTCCACGCTTTCATGCAGGAAGTCCAAGGCAAGCTCGACGATGCGCGCCGGGCCAATACGGTGGATGCGATGCGCCCCGTGGCCGAAGAGGTGGCGGGCTCGCTGCGGCTGCTGTGCTTCGACGAGATGCAGATCACGGATATTGCCGACGCGATGATCGTGGGTCGTCTGTTCGAGGCCCTGTTCGAGCGGGGCGTGACCATCGTCACCACCTCGAACCGGGTGCCCGAGGACCTCTACAAGAACGGGCTCAACCGCCAGCTTTTCCTGCCCTTTATCGGGCTGATCCGCGAGAAGCTCGACATCTACGAACTGGCCTCCGAAAACGATTACCGGCAGAACCGTCTCGCAGGCCAACAGGTCTATTTCACGCCTGCGGGTCGCGAGGCGCGCGCGAAGATGGATGCGCTTTGGGATGAGCTGACCGGGGGCGATCATCACGGCAAGCTCGACATCCCGGTGAAAGGCCGCGTGGTCGAAATCCCGCATTTCCACAACGGGGTCGGCCGCGCGAGCTTCTGGGATCTTTGCGCGCAGCCGCTCGGTCCGGCGGATTACCTCGCCATCGCGGATGCGGTGAAGGTGCTGCTGCTCGACGATATTCCGCTGCTCTCGGCCTCGAACTTCAATGAGGCGAAGCGCTTCGTCACGCTGATCGACTCGCTCTACGAGGGCAAGGTCCGGCTGATCTGCTCGGCTGCGGACGAGCCCGAGCGGCTTTATGTCGAAGGCGAAGGCACGTTCGAATTCGAGCGCACCGCCAGCCGCCTGCGCGAGATGCAGGCAGACGGCTGGGCGGCGGAAGCTTAAGCCAGCATCTCCGCCAGAAGCGGCCGGACCTTGGTGCCGTAAAGCTCGATCGTCTTGCGCAGATGCGCGGGGTTCTGCGGCCCGCCGCTATATTTCAGCGTGAACCGCGACAGGCCCAAGGCTTTCACCGTCCGCGCGATCTTGCGCGCCACGGTTTCCGGGCTACCGACATAGAGCGAGCCATGCTCGATCTCCGACAGGTAGGCCTCGCGCCGGAAGGGCGGCCAACCGCGCGAGCGCCCGATCATGTCATGCATCCGCGCATAGCCTTCGTAGAACTCTTCCTGCGCGATCTCGTCGGTCTCGGCGATATGGCCGGGCGAGTGGACGCCGATCTTGCCCGGCTTGGTGCCCATCTGGTCATGCGCGCGGTGATAGAGATCGACATGCGGTTTGAACCGGGTCGAATCCCCGCCGATGATCGCCAGCATCAGATCCATCTGCATCGCGGCGGTCTCGACCACCGATTGCGGCGACCCGCCGACCCCGCGCCAGATCTGCAGCGGCGCCTCGGGGCGCGGATAGACGGTGACGTTCTTCAGCGGCGGGCGCATCTGGGCGTCGAAGCTGACCTTCCCCTGCGTCGCCAGCAGATGAAGGATCTGCGACTTCTCGGTGAACAGCGCCTCGTAATCGTTCAGGTCGAGCCCGAAGAGCGGGAAGCTCTCGGTAAAGGAGCCGCGCCCGATGGTGATCTCGGCCCGCCCCGGCGCCAGCGCGTTCAGCGTCGCGAAACGCTGGAAAATCCGGATCGGATCGTCCGAGGACAGCACCGTCACGGAGGTGCCCGCCTTGATCTTCTCGGTGCGGGCAAGGATCGCCGATAGGATCGGCTCGGTCGAGGAGATCGCGAAATCCGGGCGATGATGTTCGCCCAGACCGATATAGTCGAGCCCGACCTGATCGGCGAGTTCGCCTTCGGCCAACGTGTCGCGGATCACCTCGGCATGGCTGCGCAGCAGGCCGTCCTCCCCGCGCGTCACATCGCCGAACGTGTCGATCCCAAGCTCAAGCTGCATGGTGGTCTCCTTTCCTGTTCACGCGAAGATAGGGGCGCGGGCGCAGGTCAGCCACCGGTATCCTCGCACAGACTCCGTGCGAGACCGCAGCCTCAGCCGTTGTCGCGCAACACCCGGCCCGCGAGGTAGAGCGAGCCGCAGATCAGGATGCGGGCATGGGGATGGATCGCGACGATCCCCGCGATGGCCGAGCCGACCGAGGCCGCAGGGCGGGCCTCTATGCCGACCACGCGCGCGGCCGCGGCGGTGTCTTCGGCGGGCAGCGTGTTCGCCTCGCCGGGGATCGAGACGGCCAGCAGGCTCGCCGCGTGATCCGCCAGCGGACGCAGATAGCCGGTCACGTCCTTGGTGTTGAGCATGCCGCAGATCAGATGGGTCGGGCGTTTCGGAAGCGCGCCGAGCGTCTTGGCGATCATGTCGCCCGCCGCCGGGTTATGCCCGCCATCGAGCCAGACCTCCGCCTCGGGCGCACCGTCCACCAGCGGTCCGTGGCGCAGCCGTTGCATCCGCGCGGGCCATTCGGCCTTCGTCACCGCCGCCTCGCAGGCGGCCTCGTCAAAGCCCAGATGCCGCAACGCCGCGAGCGCCGCCCCGGCATTCGCGATCTGATGCGGGCCGGGCAGGTTCGGCAGCGGCAGATCGAGAAGCCCGTTCTCGCCCTGGAAGATCAGCCGGTCGCGCTCTTCCCAGACCTGCCAATGCTGGCCATGCACCAGAAGCGGCGCGCCCAGCTTTTCCGCCCGCGCCTCGATCACGTCGAGCGCGGCCTCCTGCTGGAGGCCGACCACGCAGGCCACACCGCGCTTGATGATCCCGGCCTTCTCGCCCGCGATCTCGGCCAGCGTTTCGCCGAGGAATTGCTGATGGTCGATCGAGACCGGCGTGATGATGCTCAGCGCGGGGGTGTCGACAACATTGGTCGCGTCGAGCCGCCCGCCAAGCCCCACTTCCAGCAGCGTGTAATCCGCAGGGGTCCGCGCGAAGGCCAGAAGCGCCGCCGCCGTCGTCACCTCGAAGAAGGTGATCGGCTTGCCGCCATTCGCCGCCTCGACCTCATCGAGAAGCGCGGCCAGATCGGTCTCGGAGATCAGCTCTCCGGCGATCCGGATACGTTCATGGAAGCGTGCCAGATGCGGCGAGGTATAGGCGTGGACGCGCTTGCCCGCAGCCTCCAGCCCGGCCCGGATCATCGCCTGAGTCGAGCCCTTGCCATTGGTGCCCGCGATATGGATCACCGGCGGCAGGTCGCGCTCGGGATGGTCGAGATCGGCCAGCAGCCGCTCCATCCGGTCGAGCGACAGGTCGATGACCTTGGGATGCAGCGCCATCAGGCGGTCGAGAATATCATCGGAGCTTTGCGTCATTGGCCCCTCCGGCCTTAGATGGCGGACCGGGGAGGGGGCGCTGCCCCCGCGGCTGATGCCGCCCCCCGGGATATTTCAGCCAAGTCGAAGATCAGGTCTTGGGCTTCGCCTCGGCCTCGGGAGCCGCCTCGGCAACCGCTTCCTCGGGCGCTTTCTCCGGCGCGGGCAGATCGCCCTTCACCGCAGGCGGCAGGTTCATCAGCATGCGCAGGATAGTGATCAGCTCGTCGCGCATCTTCATGCGATGCGTCACGCGGTCGAGCATCCCGTGATCGAGCAGATATTCGGCGCGCTGGAAGCCCTCGGGCAGCTTCTCGCGGATGGTCTGTTCGATCACGCGCGGGCCCGCGAAGCAGATCAGTGCGTTGGGCTCGGCGATATGCACGTCACCTAGCATCGCGTAGGAGGCGGTCACGCCGCCCGTCGTCGGATGGGTCAGAACGACGATATAGGGAAGGCCCGCTTCTTTCAGCATCTGCACGGCGACGGTGGTGCGCGGCATCTGCATCAGCGACAGGATACCTTCCTGCATCCGTGCGCCGCCAGCCGCCGAGAACAGCACCAGCGGGCGCTTGAGCTTCACGGCACGTTCGGCTGCCGCGATGATCGCGTTGCCGACATACATGCCCATCGAGCCGCCCATGAAGGTGAAGTCCTGCGCGGCCGCGACGATCGGCGTGCGCCCGATCTCGCCCTCGGCCACCAGCATCGCCTCTTTCTCGCCGGTCGATTTCTGCGCCGCCTTCATCCGGTCCGGATAGCGTTTCTGGTCCTTGAAATGCAGCGGGTCGGTGATCGGCTCGGGCACTTTCACTTCGGAGAAGATACCGCCGTCGAACAGCGCCTCGAAGCGCACGCGGGGCGTGATCGCGAGGTGATGGTCGCAATTGGTGCAGACGTTGAGATTGTCCGACAGCTCCCGGTGGAACAGCATCGTCCCGCATTCGGGACATTTCGTCCAAAGGTTCTCGGGCACTTCGCGGCGCGAAAACAGCGAGTTAATCCGAGGACGGACGTAATTGGTGATCCAGTTCATCGTATGAGCCTCTCGCTGGGGCGGGTCGGTTTGGCTTGAAATACGCCGCCCCTGCACGAATTGCAATCAGACGCGGAGGGTGAGGCGGATCAACAACCACGCGATCAGCAGGTGCAGCATGTCCAGCAGAAGCCACGGCAAGAGGTCCCAAAGGTCGCGCGTGTTGATCACGATCGTGTAGAGCGCCAGCCCGTCGAGCTGGCCGTAGAAGCCGACGAGGAAAAGCGAGCCGAAGTTATTGGCGAAATGCAGCGCAAGGGCTGCGCCGAGATTGCCGGTCCGCGCAGTTAGGTCGCTTGCGAGGCAGCCGAAGCCGAAAGCCCAGAGCGCGGGCCAGAGCGCGTTACTGCCATACGCGCCGGGCGAATAGTGCAGCGCCCCGAAAAGCGCGGAGGGCAGGACCATCCAGATCAGGGGGCTGCGCCAGCGCGCCGCGAGTTGCTGCAGGAGATAGCCGCGAAACAGCACCTCCTCGGTCGCGATCTGAACGAACAGAAGCGGCAGCGCGATCGGCGCCCAGCTCAGAACATGCAGCAGCGGGTTGGAGCGCGCCGCGGCCTCGCTGAGCTGGGTCAACCCGAAGGAGAAAAGAGCGAAGAGCAGCAGAACCGGCAGCACCTTCGTGAAGGTGGCGAGGCTCCGCCGTCCGAACAGCGTCGCGGGCGCGCGGTGATGCAGGTGGCGGCTGACGACGAAAGTCGCGATCAGAAGCGGAGCGAAACTTGCCAGCAGGATGGCGAGGCCACGCGGCGTCGAGCCATGGGCGATTTCCTGAAACAGCCGAAGCATCGAGAAATCGTCGAGCATCGACGAGAAGAACAGGATCATCGCCCAGCCGCTGAGCAGGTAGAAGGCGACGATCACGCCGAGACCCAGCATCCCGCGCCAGATCTGCGCATAGGGCTTCGCGGGGGCCGCGAACGCCTCGAGCGGCGCATATCGGTTCGTGCGCGCGATCACCGGGCGGGGCTCGCAAGTAGCGGGGCGGCTGCAAGGGGCGATTGGGTCATCTGGGTCTTCCGCAAGGCTGAGCTTCGGTGATAGCGGCTGCGGCCCTGGTGAGGCAACGGCTTTACTTTTCGCGGCGCGGGCAGGACAAGAGGCGGCTGTCTTCTGACCGGGGTGCAAATGTTTGAACTTCCTCTCGATCTGGTGGTGATGCTGATCGGCGCGGCCTTCGCGGCGGGGGTGGTCGATTCCATCGCGGGCGGCGGCGGGCTGATCACGGTGCCGGCGCTTTTGCTGGCGGGTGTGCCGCCGGTGCAGTCGCTGGCGACGAACAAGATTCAGGGCACGTTCGGCGCGGCGACGGCGGCGATTTCCTACGCAGCCTCGGGCCATGTGGTGCTGCGCAAACAGCTATTGGCGGCGGTGATCGGGTTCCTTGGCGGGCTGGCTGGCGCGCTTCTCGTGTCGCGCATCCCGACCGACAAGATCGAGATCGCCCTGCCGTTCATCCTCGTCGCGATCGCCGCATTCTTCGCGTTGCGGCCCGGTTTGGATGACACGGATCGGGTGCAGCGCATTCGGCCCGGCCTGTTCACCGCCGCCTTCGTGCCGGTGATCGGTTTTTATGACGGGCTGATCGGGCCGGGGACGGGGTCGTTCTTCATGATCGGTTTCGTGACGCTGGCAGGCTACGGCGTGCTGAAGGCGACGGCGCATACGAAACTGCTGAACTTCTCGTCGAATATCGGGGGGCTGACGGGGTTCCTGCTGGTCGGCTCGCCGCTCTGGGTGCTCGGCATCGCGATGGGGCTGGCGCAGATCGCCGGGGCGCGGCTGGGCTCGCGGCTTGCGATGCGGGTGGGCGCACGGCTGATCAAACCGCTGCTGGTGACGACCTCGACGCTGCTGGCCGCGAAGCTGCTTTGGGACCTGATGTAAGCTCTATCCCGGCACCTGCGAGAGGATCGTGCGCAGCCGCGCGAAACTGCCCGCGATGCCGTCGGGGGCGGGTTCGGCAATGAAGGTATCCAGCTCGGGCCAGACCTTGATCGCCGCGTCGATGCGCGGGTCCGAGCCTTCCGCATAGAGCCCCGCCTGAATCATCATCTCGGCCCGGTCATAGGCGCCAAGCAGGCTGCGCGCCTTGCCAATAAGCCGGTTTTCCTCGGGATCCGCCGCGTCGGGCAGCGAGCGCGAAACTGAACGCAGCATGTTGACCGCCGGAAAGCGCCCACGCTCCGCGATCTCGCGCTCCAGCACCACATGCCCGTCGAGCACGCCGCGCAGGATATCGGCGATCGGCTCGTCCATATCGGAACCGGCCACGAGGACCGAGAACACGCCGGTGATGTCGCCCTGACCCTCCGCGCCGGGGCCCGCGCGCTCGCCCAAGGCCATGATCTGATAGGAGGTCGAGGGTGGATAGCCACGCAGCGAGGCGGGCTCGCCCCCGGCCAAAGCGACCTCACGATGGGCTTCGGCAAAACGCGTGATCGAGTCGGCGAGGAACAGCACATGCTGGCCCGAATCGCGGAAATGCTCGGCCACGGCCATCGCGGCCCAGGCGCAGCGACGGCGCACCAGCGGCGACTGATCCGAGGTGGCGGCGACGATCACCGCGCGGGCCATCCCCTCCGGGCCAAGGGTCTTTTCGACGAATTCCCGCAATTCCCGGCCGCGTTCGCCGATCAGCGCGATGACGACGATATCGGCCGACACCCCGCGCGCGAAACTCGCCAATAGCGAGGATTTCCCGACGCCCGATCCCGCGAAGAGGCCGATCCTTTGGCCTTGGACCAGCGGCAGCATCGTGTCGAAGGCGGCAAGTGACGTCTCCAATCGAGACCCCAACCGCTTGCGCTGGGCGGCAGGCGGCGGGCTTGCGCGCAAGTCGCGCTCGCACGCGCCGTGGATCAGCGGTTGCCCGTCGAGCGGTCTTCCGAACGGGTCGATGATCCGTCCGACCCAGCTGTCATGCGGGGCGATCCCGCCCTGACCGAGCAGCTCTACCTCGTCGTCGATCGCCACGCCATCGGCGGCTCCGTCGGGCAGCACCGTGACCGCCCCGCGCGTCAGCGACAGAACTTCCGCGCCGATTTCGCGCCCGCTTTGGCAGCGAATCGTCGCGCGGTCGCCAAGGGCCGCCGAACGAGCCAGACCGCTGACCTTGATCATCCCGCGCCGCACCTCGCGCACGCGCCCGACCGCATGGGTGCTCGCGATACCGCGCATTTCGGCGCGCAACAGGTCGAATCCCGCAAATGCCATTCTGGCCTCCGATGTTCTCGAAACGTTTTCTAAACGATTCGCTCTTAAAGCTTGGTTGATAGCTCGGAGGAGAAGCCCCGATGTTCGAGAAGATTGAGATCATGAAAATGGCCAGTGCGATGGCCACCCACGCCGCAGCCCGCCAGAACGCGGTTGCGGAGAATATCGCCAATGCGGACACGCCCGGCTATGCGGCGCGTGACCTGCCGGCTTTCGAAGACCTCTATCGCAGCGAGGGTGGCGGTGCTCTGAGGGCGACGCGGTCCGGTCACATCGACGCCTCGGCGACGATCACCACCGCGCCCGAGGTGATCGCCTCTCCCGGTGTCACCTCGCCCGACGGCAATTCGGTCTCGCTCGAAGAAGAGATGGTCCGCTCGGTCGAGGTGAAACGCGAGCATGACCTGTCGCTCGCGATCTACCGCTCTTCGCTCAACATCCTGCGCAGTTCGCTCGGGAGGGGCTGAAGATGAGCGATTTTACCCAATCCATGGCGCTGTCCGCCTCGGGCATGAAGGCGCAGGCGATGCGGCTTCGGCACAGCTCCGAGAATATCGCGAATGCCGATACGCCCGGCTATCACCGCAAGATTGCGGGCTTCGAGAAGGTCGTCTCCGAAGGTGCTCCCACCGGAGAGGTCACCCTTGGCCCGGTGCGGCTCGACCGATCCGAACTCACCCAAATCTACGAACCTGGCCATCCGATGGCCGACGAGAACGGCTACTACGACGGCTCGAATGTCGATCTGGTGGTCGAAATCGCTGACGCGCGCGAAGCGCAGCGCAGCTACGAGGCGAATTTGCGCATGTTCGATCAGGCCCGGCAAATGTCGGCCTCCCTGCTCGAACTGCTTCGCCGCTAAAGACCGAGGAGATCTAGAATGGATTTGAACACCTCCCTTGCAACACAAAGCTACGCCCAGGCCCGGGCTGCTGTCCCGCCGGAAGCGGGCGGTTCCGGGCCGGGCTCCCTTTTCGAACAGGCGGCGAATTCATTCGTCGATGCGGTCAAGGCGGGCGAAGATACTGCCAAAGCCGCGATGGCGGGACAGGCCGATCCGCATGCGCTGGTGCAGGCGCTCGCCCAGACGGAACTCGCGATCGAGGCGGCGGTGACCGTCCGCAACAAGGTCGTCGAGGCCTATCAGGAAATTCTCAGGATGCCGGTCTGATGCAGGACGCGATTTTCTTCGACACGCTCCGGCAGGGCTTGTGGATCGCCGTGCTGATCGCGGCGCCGCTCCTGTCGGTCGCGCTGGTCGCGGGGGTCACGATCGGCCTCTTTCAGGCGCTGACCTCGGTGCAGGAAATGACGCTGACTTTCGTGCCCAAAGTGGGGGCGATGCTCGTCGTGTTCTGGGTGTCGATGAGCTTCATGTCGGAAAAGCTGGTGGAGTTCTTTACCCGCACCATCCTGCCGATCGTCGCCGGGGGCTAAGATGGATAACGCAATCTATATCACCCTCACGCGGCAATCCGGCCTGATGCGCGAAATGCGGACGCTTGCGAACAATATCGCGAATGTCTCGACCACGGGCTTCCGGCGCGAGGGCGTGATTTTCTCCGAGTATCTCTCGGGGCTGGAGGGCAACGAACCCTCGCTGTCGATGGCGCGGGCGCATGGTCGGCTGATCGATCGAAGCCAAGGCGGGCTGACCCAGACAGGCGGCACCTTCGATTTCGCGATCGAGGGCGAGGGGTTCTTCATGATCGAGACCCCGCAGGGCAATCAGCTCACGCGGGCTGGCAGTTTCATCCCGTCGGCTGAAGGCGAGTTGCACACGCCCGACGGGTTCCGGCTGCTCGATTCCGGTGGCACCCCGGTCGCGATCCCCTCAGGGGCGACTTCGGTCGCGCTCGCCGCCGATGGCACACTTTCGAACAACGGCCAGCCGATCGCGCAGGTCGGCGTCTACCTTCCCACCGATCCCAATGAATTGCGCCATGTCGGCGGCACTCGCTTCACCGCGGAGGCCGGGGCCGAACCGGTGGAGGGCGCGGTTCTGATGCAGGGGTTTCTCGAAGACAGCAACGTCGATCCGATCACCGAGATCGCGCGCATGATCGAGGTTCAGCGCGCCTATGAGATGGGCCAGGCCTTTCTCGAACGCGAAGACGAACGAATCCGCGGCGTCATCCAGACGCTCGCCCGCTAACAGGAGGCCCATGAGATGAGAGCTCTTCAGATCGCAGCCACCGGCATGAGCGCGCAGCAGATGCGCGTCGAGGTGATTTCCAACAATCTCGCGAACATGTCGACCACTGGCTACAACGCGCGCCGCGCCGAGTTCGCCGATCTGCATTACCAGCAGACGACCCGCCCCGGCACGATCAACGCGACCGATGGCACGACCATTCCCGCCGGGGTACAGCTAGGCCTCGGCGTGCGCCCGACCGCCGTGACGGTCAACATCGCGCAAGGCTCGCTCAG
>NZ_DFRG01000098.1:1418-4217 GCF_002378135.1 Thioclava sp. UBA3469 | reverse complement strand
CCGAGGGCGGGATCAGGATGCCCAGCACGCCGCCAGCGGCGACCGAACCGGTCGCGAGCGCCGGCGAGTAGTTGTAGCGCTCCAGCTCCGGCAGGGCGACCTTGCCCATCGTCGAGGCCGTGGCGAGCGAAGACCCGCAGACCGCGCCGAAGCCCGCGCAGGCGGCGATCGAGGCCATCGCGGTGCCGCCGCGCATCCAGCCGAACCACGCGTTCGCGGCGCGGAACATATCACGCGACAGGCCCGTCTTGGTGGCCAGCGCCCCCATCAGGACGAACATCGGCACGACCGAGAGGTCATAGATCGAGAATTGGCCGTAGGCGAGCGTCTTCAATTGGCTCAGCAGGATCGCCGGGCCGTTGATGATCGCTGTGCCGCCAGCGCCCACGACGATCATCGCATAGGCGATGGGCACACGCATCACGATGAGCCCCACGAGAATGGCGAGGCCCAGCAGGCCGAGAGTAATCGGGTCCATCAGGCACGCCCCGTCCAGTTGTCCCGCAGGCTCAGCGCTGCGGCGATGAAAAGTAGCGCCAGCGAAGCAAGCGCGGGAAGGTAGGCCCACCAGACCGGGATCTGCAGGATCGTGGTGGCGAGCGAATAGGATTTCTGGTCGAGCATCCCGAAATACATCCGCCACAGCAGAAGCGCCGCGAAGCCCAGCGCCAGCACCGAGCCGATGGCCGAGAAGCGGCGCTGCACGGCGGCGCTCAGTTTCGAGGTGAAGATGTCCGCCGTCACGTTCTGATCGGCGAGTTGGCAGTAAGGCAGGAACATGAAGGCCGCGATGGCGACCCCCATCTCCGTCAGCTCGAAGTCTCCCGCGAAGGGCAGCCCGATGAAGCCGCCCACCACGGTCCAGACGTTTACGGCGACGATCGCTGCAAGCACCCCGCCTCCGGCGAGGGCCCAGGCATAGATCGCCTTGCGCAAGAAAATCTCAGTTGCAGAATGCATGATCGTCGCCGCTCCGTTGGTTACTGGCTCGCCAGGTTCTTTTCTTCTTCAGCGGTCAGCTCGCGGGCTTCTTTCACCAGCGCCGGACCGTCGATGCCTTGGCCTTTCACCTCGTCTTCCCAACGGGTGACGACCGGCTGCATCGCATCCTTGAAGGCTTGGGTCTCATCGGCCGAGAGCGTGATCAGCTCGTTGCCATCCGCTTCGGCGGCCTTGATCCCGTTATTGTCGCTGGTGCGCCAGATATCACCGACCTGCTTCAGCCACGCCTCGTCGGAGGCCTTGCGGAACGCCGCCTTGACGTCATCGGGCAGGCTGTCCCATTTCGCCTTGTTCATCGACACCTGGAAGATCGAGGTGCCCAGACGCCAATGGTCCTGACCTTCGATCTGGTACTGGGTCTGCTGCTGCAGCTTCAGCGCGGGGATGATTTCCCACGGGATCAGCGCACCGTCGACGACCTTCTTCGAGAGCGCCTGCGGCAGTTCCGGCACCGGCATCGCGACCGGCTGCGCGTTCAGCGCCTCGATCACCCAAGCCCCCGTGCGCGACGGCGTACGCAGCTTCATGCCCTTCACGTCGGCGGGGCTGTGAACCGGGGTATCCACGGTATGGATGCCGTTGCCCGCATGGGCGTGCAGGAACATCACTTCGAGGCCCTTGTCCTCGTATTCCTGCTTCAGTTCCTTATCGAACATGTCGCGCATCGCGAGGTTGGTCGCGGCCGGGTCGTTGTTGAAGACGGTCGGCAGTTCGAACACCTCGGTGCGCGGGAAGAGACCGGGCGTGTAGCCGTTGAGCGTCCAGATCAGATCGACCACGCCGTCACGCGCCTGCTGCACCAGCTCGGGCGGGCGGCCGCCCAGTGTCATCGCGGGGTAAATGTCGATCTTGACCTTGCCGTTCGAAAGCTCCTCGACGCGCTTGGCCCAGGGCTCCAGCATCTGCGTCTGCACCGGCGCCTTGGCGCCAAGGAAATGGTGCAGCTTGAGGGTGATCTCCTGTGCGAAGCTCCCGCTTGCCCAAAGCATGGCCGCGGCGCTCAGCCCCAGTAGTTTCGTAAATTTCATCGTTATTTCCTCCCTTTGTGCCCCTCGCGCGGGGGCGGTTCGGCCTGTCAGTAAGGCAGGCCCACGTAGTTTTCGGCAAAGCTCTTGCGTGCGGTCTCCGACATCTGGAGATACTCGAACTCCGCGCGTTGCATCCGGCGCTCGAACGCCCCCGTTTCCGGAAAATCGTGCAGCATCGAGGTCATCCACCACGAGAAGCGCTCGCATTTCCAGACCCGCGACAGCGCCGTCTCGGAATAGGCGTCGAGCCCTTCGGACGTGCCGTGGTTGTAGAACCGATCGAAGGCGCGGTGCAAATAATAGACATCCGAGGCCGCGAGGTTCAGGCCCTTCGCGCCGGTCGGCGGCACGATATGGGCGCTGTCGCCCGCCAGGAACAGACGCCCGTGGCGCATCGGCTCGGAGACGAAGCTGCGCAGCGGCGCGATCGACATCTCCAGCGGCTCGCCGGTGACCAGCGTCTCGGCCACATCGGCCGGGATGCGGGTGCGCAGCTCGTCCCAGAACCGCTCGGCGGGCCAGTCTTCCAGCTTCTCGCTGAGCGCGACCTGCACGTAATAGCGGCTCAGCGTGGGCGAGCGCATCGAACACAGCGCAAAGCCCCGATCATGGGCCGCGTAGATCAGCTCGGGCGCGGCAGGCGGCGTCTCCGACAGAAGGCCGAGCCAGCCGAACGGATAGGCGCGCTCGAACTCCTGACGATGGCTTTCCGGGATCGCCTTGCGCGACGGCCCGTGGAACCCGTCGCAGCCCGCCACGAAATCGGCGG
>NZ_DFRG01000098.1:0-1105 GCF_002378135.1 Thioclava sp. UBA3469 | reverse complement strand
CCCGCCACGAAATCGGCGGTCAGGGTCTTCGCTTCGCCCTCATGGGTGAAATGCACGGTGACGCCGTCGTCTTCTATCCCCTCGATTGCGGTCACCTCGGCCTCGTGCAGCACGGTGCCGCCGCGCTCGTCACGCGCGTTGTACAGGTCCTGCGTCACCTCGGTCTGGCCATAGACCATCACGCCGCGGCCCGTCAGGTCCTTGATGTCGATATTGAGCCGCTCGTCATGCCACGAGATTTCGACCCCGTCATGGATTTCGCCCTGACGGTCCATCCGCGCTCCCACTTCGGCGGCGCGCAGCAGATCGACGGTGCCCTGTTCGAGCACCCCGGCCCGGATCCGCGACAGCACGTAGTCCCGCGAGCGCCGTTCCAGCACGACGCTCTCGATCCCGTGCAGGTCGAGCAATTGCGACAGCAGCAGCCCGGCCGGGCCTCCACCGATGATAGCGACTTGGGTCTTCATGCGTCTCCTCCGCAAAGGTCATTGCAGCGCTGCGCGAAAGCGCGCGCCTGCGCCGGGGACTGCCCTGCCGCGAGAAGCGGATCGGTCAGGGTGTCCCCGTCGAGTTCGGGATGGGCGGCCAGCAATGCCGCCGCCGGGTCGGGTGCGGCCATCGCCTCTTGCACCGCTGTCTTCGCCGCGTTGCGCGGCAGCGTCTTGGCGAGCGTGAAGATCGCGCGCTCGGCGTAAGGGCCGAACCCCGCCGCCTCGAGATTGGCGCGCATTCGGGGCGCGTCGGCCTCGAGCCCGTCCAGCATTTCTCCGGCGAGGCGCAGCGACGCGCCGCAGGCCACGAGTATCGGGCGCAGGCTCATCCATTCCAGCGCCCAGGCGGCGCCGTCGCGGAACTGACCATGCAGCGCGGATTCGAAGAGGCTTACCTGCAGATGCGCGGTGTGACGTGCCAGTGCCACCAGCGCCTCGGCGGCCACGGGGTTCGATTTATGCGGCATGGTGGACGAGCCACCGCCCGCGATCCGCACCTCGTTGATCCCCGATTGCGCGAGCGTCACCACATCCGTGCCGATCTTGCCCAGCGAACCGGTCAGCAGAACCGCTTGCGCGCCGGTCGCGGCCATCGCGTCACGGCGGCTGTGCCA
>NZ_DFRG01000023.1:0-14216 GCF_002378135.1 Thioclava sp. UBA3469 | reverse complement strand
TTGTAGCCGTCGAAGAAATGCTCGGCGTCGAACAGCGCCTCGCGACCTTGCGCCTCCATATGCGCGACCGAAGCGCGGATATTCTCGAGGTTCTCCTCCAGCGTGATCCCCAGCGCGGTGGTGACGTGGTAATCATGCGTCTTGCCGACGAGGCAGACGGCGGGCGTATTCGCGTTCATCACGCCCGCCAGCACGTCGTCATTCGCGGCCGAGCGCCCTGCCCGCTTGGTCATCCCGAAAGCGGTGAAGGTCGCCCGCGTCTCGGGCCTCGCCTCGAAAAAATCGCTATCGGTCGGGTTCGCACCGGGCCAGCCGCCTTCGATATAGTCGATGCCGATCGCGTCGAGCGCCTTGGCGATCTCGATCTTCTCCGGCACCGAGAATTGGACGCCCGCCGATTGCTGCCCGTCACGCAGGGTCGTGTCGTAGAGATAGAGGCGTTGTTTGGTCATTGGTTGCCTCCGTCGAGGTTACGTTCCGCCTGGCGGCACGCCGGGCCGCGCCCGACCCGCCCCCCAGGGCGGGCGCGATTGCGCCGTCCCTCGGGTCCGGCGCGCCCCTTGTTACTGTAACCGCGCACCATCACAGGCCCTCCAGCTTGGCGGGGTCGAAATCGGGTCCGGGCAGCAAATCCACCCCGGCCTTAGACATGCGGACCTCGACACCTGCGTCGATGAGAGTCTGTTTCATGGCATCGACTGGAGCGAAGTCCTTGGTTTCCATTGCCTCTTTACGCATTTCCGAAAGGCGATTGCCCAATTCGGTCATTCGGTTTGAGTACTCCGATGCCTCGTCTCCTTGAGTGGACATCCGAAAACCTGAAGAAAATTCGTTGGAGGAAGCTGCGAATTGGAACTGCGAGAATTTCTGAACCAAGGCTTGGTCGTCAAATCCCAAGAGTCGAAGCGCCCCAACGAGCTTGAACTCATCTCGTTCTTTCAAATACTTGCGCACGAGGGAGAGTGCCAGCGACGTATTAAGGTCATTTGAAAGCGCGTCAATGAACTCTTGAGGCGGCTTTGCATATCGCCTGCCAATCCAAGGCTTCGTAAGAGGATCCGCTGCCAAGAACTCTGCAATGCGCCGCAAAGTCCTCTCCGCCTGCCGCGCCTTCTCCGCCGTCCAATCCATCGGCTTCGTATAATGCGTCTGCAGGAACACGAAGCGGATCACCTCGCCGGGAATGCCCTTCTCGCCGTCATGGCCGTCCAGCAGATCGCGCACGGTGAAGAAATTGCCCAAGCTCTTGGACATTTTCTTGCCCTCGACCTGCAGCATCTCATTATGCAGCCAGTAATTCGCGAACGATCCCTCGGGATGCGCGCAGCAGCTTTGCGCGATCTCGTTCTCGTGGTGCGGGAATTGCAGGTCGATGCCGCCGCCATGGATGTCGAACGACGCGCCAAGCAACTCGTAAGACATGGCCGAGCACTCGATATGCCAGCCCGGACGGCCCCGGCCCCACGGGCTCTCCCAGCCCGGCAGCCCCTCGTCGGAGGGTTTCCAGAGCACGAAATCCATCGGGTCTTCCTTGAAGGGCGCAACCTCGACCCGCGCCCCCGCCATCATGTCGTCGACCGTCCGACCGGACAGCGCGCCATAATCCTTGTAGCTGCGCACCCGGAACAGCACATGGCCCTCGGCGGCATAGGCGTGACCGTCTTCGATCAGCGTCTCGATCATCGCGATCATCGCGCCGATATAGTCAGTCGCGCGCGGTTCCTGATCGGGACGCAAGGCGCCGAGCGCATCCATGTCGGCATGATACCAGCCGATGGTTTCCTCGGTCCGCGCGCGGATCAGCTCTTCGAGCGAGCCCTCGGCCCCAGCTTCCTTACGCGCCAGCGCCGTCGCGTTGATCTTGTCATCCACATCCGTGAAATTGCGCACATAGGTGACGTGCTCCGGTCCGTAGACATGGCGAAGCAACCGGTAGAGCACGTCGAACACCACCACCGGACGGGCGTTGCCGAGATGCGCGCGGTCGTAAACGGTCGGCCCGCAGAGATACATCCGCACGTTGTCGGCATCGATCGGACGGAAATCCTCGACTTTCCGGGTCAGGGAATTGCGCAAACGGATCTGGGTCATGTGTCCTCGCAAAGGGTCGGCGGCTCCTGCCGGCGGGCTTACAAGGTCATGAGAAATTTGGAAAGAGAAGACCGGCCCGCGTGACGTATGTCAGCGGATAATGCAGCAGATGATGATGGTCTTCGTGGTCATGGCGGCAGCATAGGACGCAGCGTGCCCGAAGGTCCAGAGCAAAAACGAACGGGTACGACATCATAGAAAAAGGCGGCCGAAGCCGCCTTCCAAATACTTTCTGATCAGTGCCTTACAGGCCGATCTTCATTTGATTTCGACGTCGTCCATCGCCTCGACGATCATCAGGTCGCGCTCGGATGCGCCTTTGGCATGGGCGAGCGCCGCCTGATACTCGTCGGAGTAGTAGCAGGTTTCGGCCGCTTCCAGAGACGGGAACCAAGCGACGACATTGCGCGCGCGGTCATTGCCTTCGAGCTGCACATAGCGCGCGCCACGGGCGAGGAACCGTCCGCCATGTTTCGCGATCGCAGGGCCCGCGCCCTCGGCGTATTTGCCATAGGCCTCGTCGTCGAGCACCTTCACATGGGCGATCCAGAATGCGCCTGCCATTACAATCCCTCCAGAACAGTTTTCACGGCCGCGATGGCCTCATCGGCTTTCGACGGATCGGCCCCGCCGGCTTGCGCCATATCGGGACGACCGCCGCCGCCTTTGCCGCCAAGCGCCTGCGCCGCGGCTTTCACCAGATCGACCGCGCTGACGCGCTCGGTCAGGTCCTTGGTCACGCCAGCCGCTACGGCCGCCTTGCCGCCCGCGTCGGCCACGACGAGGATCACGCCGGAACCGACATTCTCTTTCAGCTCGTCCACGATCCCCGGAAGGTCCTTGCCGGTCACGCCGGACACAACTTGAGGAACGAATTTCAAGCCGTTGATTTCGCTGATGTCCGGGCCACCGGAGGCACCGCCGCCCATCGCCAGTTCGCGACGCAGCTGCGCGATCTCATTGGCCTGCGCCTTGCGCTCGTCGAGGATCGCCTGAAGACGTCCGAGCAGATCGGCCTCGGAGGTTTTCACCAACCCTTCGATCTCGCCCAGCAGCTTGTCACGGCGGCGCAACTCGGCCATCGCGATATCGCCGGTCAGCGCCTCGATCCGACGCACGCCCGACGAGGACGCGCTTTCGCCGGTCAGGACGAAGGTGCCGATATCGCCGGTGCGCTTCACATGGGTGCCGCCGCAAAGCTCGAGCGAATAGACATTCCCGTTCGTGCCCTTGCCGGAATTGGCCAGCTCGCCCATCGAGACGACGCGAACCTCATCGCCGTATTTCTCGCCGAACAGCGCCTGCGCGCCCAGATCGCGCGCATCGTCCGGCGTCATGATCCGGGTGTCGACCTGCGTGTTTTGGCGAATGAATTCATTCACTTCGCGTTCGATCTTCGCGACTTCCTCAGCCGAGAGCGCCTTGTTATGCGAGAAGTCGAAGCGCAGACGGTCCTCGGCATTGAGCGAGCCGCGTTGCGCCACGTGATCGCCCAGCGTGCGACGCAGCGCCTCGTGCAGCAGGTGCGTGGCCGAGTGGTTCGCGCGGATCGCGCTGCGGCGTGCGTGATCGACTTCCAGTTTCGCGCCCTGCCCCTTGGCGATCTCGCCCTCGGTGACGCGCGCGAAATGGATGAAGACGCCTGCGACTTTCTTGGTGTCGGTGACTTCGGCCTTGCCGGTCTCGGTCACGATCCACCCGCGATCGCCGACCTGACCGCCGCTTTCGGCGTAGAACGGGGTCTGGTTGACCACGATCTGCGCCTCGCCGGACGCTTTGTCGATCTCGGCCCCGTCGGTCACGAGCGCGGTGATCTGACCTTCGGCGGTCTCGGTGTCGTAGCCCAGGAATTCGGTCGCGCCAAGTTTCTCGGACAGGTCGAACCAGATCGCGGCATTGGCCGCCTCGCCGGTCCCGGACCAGCTGGCGCGCGCCTTGGCCTTCTGCTCTTCCATCGCGGCATCGAACCCTTCGGTATCGACCTCGCGCTCACGTTCGCGCAGCGCATCCTGCGTCAGATCGAGCGGGAAGCCGAACGTGTCATAGAGCTTGAACGCGGTCTCGCCCGGCAGTCTTTCCCCTTCGGGCAGGTCCACGAGCGCCTCGTCGAGCAGCTTGAGCCCGCGATCGAGCGTGGTCTTGAAGCGGGTTTCCTCGCCCAGAAGCGTCTCTTCGATCAGCGCCTGCGCCCGGCCCAACTCGGGGTAAGCCGCCCCCATCTCGCGGATCAGCGACGGCACGAGACGGTGCATCACCGGATCCTTCGCGCCCAGCAGGTGCGCGTGACGCATCGCACGGCGCATGATGCGGCGCAGCACGTAGCCGCGCCCATCCGCCGAGGGCATCACGCCATCCGCGATCAGGAACGAGGTCGAGCGCAGGTGATCCGCGATCACCCGGTGATGCACGTTGCCCGGCCCGTCCGGCGCGCCATCGGTCGCGTTGGCCGAGGCCTCGATCAGGTGGCGCATCAGGTCGGTGTCATAGTTGTCGTGCTTGCCCTGCAGCAGCGCGCCGATCCGCTCGAGCCCCATGCCCGTGTCGATCGACTGCATGTCGAGCGCCCGCATCGAGCCGTCCTCGAACTGCTCGTTCTGCATGAAGACGAGGTTCCAGATCTCGATGAACCGGTCGCCATCTTCCTCTGGCGAACCAGGCGGGCCGCCCCAGATATGATCGCCGTGATCGAAGAAAATCTCGGTGCAGGGACCGCAGGGACCGGTCGGGCCCATCTGCCAGAAGTTGTCCGAGGTCGGGATACGGATAATCTTCTCGTCGGGCAGGCCGGCGACCTTCTTCCAGATATTCGCCGCCTCGTCATCGGTGTGGTAGACCGTGACCAGTAGCTTGTCCTTCGGAATGTCGAAATCCTTGGTCAGCAATTCCCAAGCGAACGGGATCGCGTCTTCCTTGAAATAATCCCCGAAGGAGAAATTCCCCAGCATCTCGAAGAACGTATGGTGGCGCGCGGTGTAGCCGACATTGTCGAGATCGTTGTGCTTGCCGCCGGCGCGCACGCATTTCTGCGCGGTCGTGGCGCGGTTGTACTCGCGCTTTTCCACCCCGGTGAAGCAGTTCTTGAACTGCACCATGCCGGAATTGGTGAACATCAGCGTCGGGTCGTTGCGCGGAACGAGGGGGGAGCTGTCAACGACCCGGTGGTCGTTACGCTCGAAGTAATTAAGGAAAGTAGAGCGGATTTCGTTAAGGCTGGGCATATCGTCCTGTCTCGCCTGATCGGGCATGTTCGGTCCCGTTTAACGCCGCCCCTTCCCCCTGTCCAGCAATCGCAAAAAGGCCGGGAGACGACGCTCCCGGCCTTTGCATGAATTTGCGGTGACGATCAGTCTTCGGTCAGCGCGTCATCTTCGGATAATTTGTCGAATTCGAGCCCGTGGCTGGCGCGAATCTTGTCTTCGATCTCATAGGCGACATCGGGGTGTTCGCGCAGGAACGTCTTCGCGTTTTCACGGCCTTGGCCGATGCGTTCGTCCCCGTAGGAATACCAAGCGCCAGCCTTGTCGACGACCCCGGCCTTGACGCCCAGATCAACCAGCTCGCCCATCTTCGAGATGCCCTCGCCATACATGATGTCGAACTCGACCTGCTTGAACGGCGGGGCCACCTTGTTCTTCACCACTTTCACGCGGGTCTGGTTGCCCACCACCTCATCGCGATCCTTGATCGAACCGATGCGGCGGATGTCGAGACGCACGGAGGCGTAGAATTTCAGCGCGTTGCCGCCCGACGTCGTCTCCGGCGAGCCGAACATGACGCCGATCTTCATCCGGATCTGGTTAATGAAGATCACCATGCAGTTCGAACGCCCGATCGAGGCGGTCAGCTTGCGCATCGCCTGGCTCATCAGACGGGCCTGCGCGCCCACGGTGTGATCGCCCATATCGCCTTCGATTTCGGCCTTCGGCGTCAGCGCCGCGACCGAGTCGACCACGACGAGGCTGACCGCGCCAGAACGCACCAGCGTGTCGACGATTTCCAGCGCCTGCTCGCCTGCGTCGGGCTGCGAGATCAGCAACTCGTCGAGATCGACGCCAAGCTTGCGTGCATATTGCGGATCGAGCGCGTGTTCAGCGTCGACGAAGGCGCAGACGCCACCCTTCTTCTGCTCTTCCGCGATCGCGTGCAGCGTCAACGTTGTCTTGCCCGAGCTTTCCGGCCCATAGATCTCGACAATACGGCCTTTCGGCAGCCCGCCGATGCCGAGCGCGATATCGAGCCCCAGCGAGCCGGTCGATGTCGCTTCGATTTCCCGCGCGGGCGTGTCGCCGCCGAGCTTCATGATCGAGCCTTTGCCGAATTGCCGCTCGATCTGCGCCAGCGCCGAGTCGAGCGCCTTTTGCTTGTCTGCCTTGGGAGATTTATCCATATCGAAAAGCTTCGCTACTGCCATTTGTCCGCTTCCTTATTTCACAGCGACGGCTGGTCGGCAATGCGACGCCCTCGCGCGGATGTTCACCTCATGTTCTGATCGCACTATGCGCACAGAACGTGAACATTACAACAAAATTTTCCACAACTCACTGAACCGCCAATTCGGTTAAGAAACGGTTTACCCGCGTCGGCCGAATGATTATCACCGGCTCAGTTAGGAGCTGACCCGCCAAGATGCTGATTTTCTGGACACAAAAACTCGTCTTCCTCGCCACGCCGAAGGCAGGTTCCTCTGCGGTCGAGACCGCGCTGGAGTCTTTGGCCGACGTCGCACTGACCCGTCCGGCTGTTCTCAAACACGCCTCGGCCCGCGATTTCCAGGATCATCTTGCGCCGTTGCTGTCGTCGAAGACCGAGGCCAGTTTCACCACGGTCGCGCTGATGCGTGAGCCGCTCGACTGGTTGCGGTCGCTCTATCGTTTTCGACTGCGCGATTTGATAGAGGAAAGCGACATTTCAGCCGGCTATTCCTTCGACCAATTCGCGCGCGACTACATCGAGGACCCGCGCGCAGGGTTCAGTGACGTGCCCAGTCAGGCCGCATTTCTGTGTGATGATGCGGGCACGCCGCTGGTGGACCGGATTTTTCCCTATGAGCGGATCGAGGATTTCGTGCATTTTCTTGAAGATCAGCTCGGCTTCGCCATCACCCTGCCCCGCGTAAACGTCCCCCCGGCAGTCGAGACCGGGCTCGCCCCCGAGACCGAGGCTGCGCTGCGGGTCGCGATGCAGGACGATCTTGCGCTCTATGATCGGGTCACCCGCGCCTTAGCGTGAGAGCAAGTCCTGAACCGTCGCGGTCAATTCGCTCAGCGAGAAAGGTTTCGGCAGGAAGACCGAATCCGGCACGGGGGACGTTCCGTTCTGGAACACTTCCTCTGCATAGCCTGACATGAAGACCGTGCGCGTGCCCGGTCGCGCCTCGAGCGCGCGGCTGACCCAGCTTGGCCCGTCGAGCCCGGGCATGATCACGTCGGTGACGAAGATATCGACCCGCAAATCCGCATCTTCGAGCAGTTCCAGCGCCTCTTCCGCGCTCTCGGCCTCCAGCACGGTGTAGCCGCACAGTTTGAGCGCGCGCGCGGCGAAGGCGCGCACCGGGGGCTCGTCCTCGACCAGAAGCACGGTCGCCTCGGCGGCAAGCACCGGGGTCGACTTAGTCGCGCGCGGCGCAGCTTCCGCATTGGACACGACCGAAGGCGTCGTGGGGCCACGCGGGGCAGTTCGCGCCTCCGCCGTTGCGTTTTCGGCACTCGACACGTCCGCCTCTTCGACGGCGTCATAGGCGGGCAAAAGGATCGTGAAACTCGTTCCTGTCCCGATGACGGAATCGCAAAAAATATAACCGCCGGTTTGCTTCACGATTCCATAGGCCGTCGAAAGCCCCAGCCCCGTGCCCTCGCCGGTGCGTTTGGTGGTGAAGAAAGGCTCGAAAATCTTGCTTAATTTATCGGCCGCGATACCGGTACCGGTATCGGTGACCTTGATCGCGACATAGTCGCCTTTGGGTACCGCCACGCGGTCGCGGGTGCGGTTTTCGGCAAGGTGCACCGCGTCGGTCTCGATCCGGATCTCGCCCCCGCCGGGCATCGCGTCGCGCGCGTTCACCACGAGGTTCATGATGACCTGTTCGAGTTGCCGCTTGTCCGCGCGCACCCGTCCGGGATCGCTTTCATGCTTGACGCTCAGGACGACCTTCTCGCCAACCAACCGATTGAGCAGATGGGTCAGATCGGAAAGCGTGTCGTGCAGATCGAGGATCTCCGGCTTCAGCGTCTGCTTGCGCGAGAAGGCGAGCAACTGCCCCACCAGCGCCGCGGCGCGATTGGCATTCTGGCTGATTTGATCGAGATCGGCATAGTCGCCATCGCCCTTGTCGTGGCGCAGCATCAGCAGGTCGCAATGACCCGAAATCGCGGTGAGCAGGTTATTGAAATCATGCGCAACACCGCCCGCAAGCTGACCGATCGCCTGCATTTTCTGGCTTTGCACGAATTGCGCTTCGAGCGTCTTGAGTTGCGTCGCGTCGGACAGCACGGCGAGCAGCCCCGCACGCCCGTTTTCCACGATCCGCGAGAGTGTGACCTGAAGAAAGACCTCCTTGTCGCCACGGCGCGCCCGTAGCACCTCGGGTCGGCCATCGGCACGGCCTGCGAGCGCGTCGTTCACCCAGTCCGAGACCGGGCGCCCGAGCCCTTCGAGGAGGTCGGCAAGGCGGGTCTGAGGCTCGATCCCGCCAAGGAGGCCGCGCGCCGCGCGATTGGCTGCGCGCACCCGACCATGGGCCGACAGGCGCAGCATAGCGACGGGCAGCGCCTCGAAATTCGCGCCTTCCTCGGCGGAGCGCGCACCCCCGATCGGGAGCAGATAAACCTCGGATCGACCGCCCACGCCTTCAAGCTGGGCCACGACCGCGGTGACGGGGCCATCCTCTCCCTTGATCTCGTGCTCCTCGCCCGAGCGCAGCGGCAGATCGGTGAAGATGCGATCGAGGGAGCGCACCCGCTCCCCCACGAGCCGCCGCAGCGCCTCGTTCATGAACAGGATCGTGCCGCCCTTGGAGACGGTAAGCATCGGCAGGCTGATCGTTTCTGCGCCGCGCCCGCCAATCGCCCGCTCGGCCATATCTTCGAGCCGCCAGAGAAAATCGCCAGAGCCGATACGGTGAACAGAGAGCCGCAGATGGCCTCGCCGGGTCACGAGATCCTCGCGCGCGGCCCCCGTCGCCTCTGCCTTGCTTTGCAGGCGGCGCAACACCGCGCCCGGATCAGCGAAGAGTTCCGCCAGAGTTCGCGCCAAGCCCTGCCCACCACGCGAGCCGAACCGCTCCACGGCGGCGCGGTTCTGATAGCCGATCTCGCCCTCGGGATCCGTGGTAAAACTCGGCGCTGCGTCATGGGCGATGAAATTCGCGAGCGTTTCCTGCTGTCGTGCGCGCCGCCTTCGGTCCTGCGCCAAGGCCAGACGCAGCCAGACCGCCGTTATCACGAGCGTCCCTGCGACGGAGAACATCGCCCAGGTCACCACCTCATCGGGCATCACGAAAGCAATCGCCGCCGCAATTCCCGCTGCAAGCAACAAATAGACCGCACCCGGCGCCAGCGCAGCCATCGTCTTCGAGAGCGGCTGCAGCATCAATTCGTTCCGCCCCACACGCGCCTCCCTACCAGACAGATCGGCCCCATAGCGCGGCAAAAAAATTAAAACCCAATTAACGAGACTAGACTTTCAACTGACGATTGAGTCAATCACGCAGCCGTGATCCGGGCGGCAAAAGTGGCAGAAAAATCAGAGCTGGAGCTGGGCGACGAAAAACCCGTCTCCACCGGAAAGCGGCGTGAATTGGTGCTGCGACAACAGCTCGCAGCCGTGACGCGTTACGAAATCGGCGATCTGCGCGCCGTTTTCGACCGAGAGAAGCGAGCACGTCATGTAGACCAGTCGTCCGCCCGGAGCGACGAGGTCGCGGGCGGCGTCGAGGATTTCGCTCTGCAGGGCGACGAGTTCGGTCAGACGCGCAGCACTCAGACGCCATTTCGCATCCGGAGTCCGACGCCAGGTTCCCGAGCCTGAACAGGGCGCATCGACCAAGACGAGGTCATAGCCCGTCCCCGGATTGCCCGGCGCGCGCATGGCCACTTTCGTCCCGGCCCGTTTCGCACGGACGGGCAGATCGCGCATCCGCCCCGCATCAATGTCATGCGCGGCGACCTGCGCCTCGGGACAGGCTGCGGCCAGCGCCAGCGCCTTGCCCCCGCCACCCGCGCAATAATCGAGCACGCGTTGACCCGCCGCGATCGGGACAGAGGCGATGGCCGCTTGCGACGCCGCATCCTGCAACTCCACTAGACCGTTCGTGTAAGCCTCAGCCTGCTGAATGCGCCGCGCGCCTTCGCCAAGTTCCAGCGCAGTCTCTGCGAGCGGATGCGGGAACGCCTCGATCCCGTCCTTCGCGAGCGCCGCGATCGCCTCGGCACGGTCCGCTTTCGCAATATTGACGCGCAAGAAGACCGGCGCGCGGGCGCGCATCGCCTCGGAAATATCGTCGAAGTCCGGCCCGAGATCGGCGGCAAGCTGGTCGCGCAGCCAATCGGGCCAGTCCAGTTGCGCAATAGCGTCGGGCAAAGGCTCGGACAGGGCCGCGCGCTCCTCGTCGGAGAGAGGATCAGGCGCAAAGCCCTCGCCTGTGAAGACCATTGAGGGATCGGTGCCTTGCAGCCGCAGCAGCCCGGCGACCAGCGCACGCCCCTGCGCCCCGCCCCCGGCAAGCGCGGCACTCGCCTTGCAGCGCAACACATCGAAGATGTGATCGCGGATCCCCGCGCGGTCCTTGGAGCCCGCGAACCGGTGGCCGCGCGCCCAGTTGGTCAGCGCACGCTCCGCCACCTCGCCCGTCTGGATGCGGTCGAGAATATCGATGGCGGCGGTATAGCGCGCGGCGGGCGTCATGGGCGGGCTCCGAAACAAGCGATGATCTGGGGGCGTTGTAGGCGGCGGCGGAGACCGGCGCAACGTCGCGCTGCAAAGACTGCAGCCCTAAGCATCGCGTGCCCAAATGTGTCGATTTCGATCAATTTCTGCCCCAATTTCGCAATTTCGCCATATTTACGCCGCGGTAGTTTCGCTTTTTGCAACTGGAGATAGTTAATCAACCGTTTTCAACCATGGGGCGTCCTGTCTTGAAGCGTTTAAAGAGTTTCTTCTCCGCCGAAGACGGCGCCACAACGATCGAAGCATTGCTCTGGCTGCCGTTGTTTATCGGGATGCTCGCCGCGACCGTCGACGTTTCCCTCATCTTCAACGCCCAGTCGCGGATCCTCGGTATCGTGCAGGATGTCGATCGCGCCTACTCGGTCGGGCGGTTCGAGAATGACGAGGACACGATGGCGCGCCTGCGCGCCCTGCTCCCCTATGACGAGACCACCTACACGATCGACACGCAAGTCACCGACGGGATCATCGAGACCCGCGTGACGATCCCGATGTCCGAACTCGTCGCCACAGGTCTTTTCACCAGAGTTCTCAACATGGACCTCACGGTCCACGACTACCGCTACATGGAGTCCTGACATGAACCGCGTAACGATTACCGAATTTACCGCTGAAGAAGATGGCGTGATCACCCAGCTTTCGCTGTTCTGGACGATCCTGTTCCTCGCTGTCGGCAGCCTCGCGCTCGACGTCTCGAACGGCTATCGCAATCGGGTGGTGATGCAGGACGCGGCCGATGCAGCGGCGCTCGGTGCGATGTATCTCTCCTCTGACCCGCTGATCACCAAAGACGAGGCGAAGACCCGTGCGGCCCAGCTGGCCCATTCCAACCTCGCCTCCGATGACGGGACTTCGGTGATCACCAAAGACGACGTGACCTTCGGTTATTACGACGCGACCAATCACCGCTTCGTCACGGATTACGCCGAAGACCTCGATCTGAGCCCGGCCGTCCGCGTGATGGCCCATCGCACGACCGAGCGCGCGAACGCCGCACCCACCTTCTTCGGCAAGGTGATCGGTCAGGACGGTTGGCAGATCAACACCGGCGCCGTAGCCGAAGCCTATCAGCCCGCCTGCCTCACCGAAGGTCTGGCCGCGAAAGGCGTGATCGACCTGCAATCGGGCAACAGCTTCGCTTCGGGCTTCTGCCTCTATGCGGCGCAATATGTTTCGCTCAATCAGAACAACCTCTTCGAAAGCGGCGCGATCGTGTCGATGCCCGACACCAGCAAGCTCGACATCCCCGCCTCGGGGTTCAAGCAGAATGACGGGCTGCAAGAGGCGCTGCGCACCTCGTTCTACAAGCTGCGCATCATCGACCGCATTCCCAAGATCATCGAGTCGATGCGGGACGGCACCGGCTATCTGCCCTCCTACATCACCAACAAGAGCCCGACCGTGCTGACCGGCACCAAGCTCGACACCACCGATTTCGAACCCGGCAATCTCTACGTGCTCAACTGTAATTCGAGCGTGACAATCTCGGTCCCGAATAAAGTCGACGACACGGTAACGACCGATCCCGCCGTGATCTCGGAAGTCGCGGTGATCGCGGATTGCCCGGTGAAATTCGGCAATGGCGTCGCCCTCGAAAACGCGATCTTCGCGAACACCTCGACCGACGATCGTAGTTTCTCGGCTCCGCAAGGGCTGCGCATTGGGCGCGATGACGATTGCGCCCCTGACGGAGGCGCGAAACTGATCACCATGGGCGGCGTCTCGTCCGCAGCGAAAATCTCGTTCTTCGGCGGCCAGATCCTCGCGGTGAAGGATGTGAGCTTCTCGGCACAGGCCGAGGGGATCGAAGGTGTCGCGATCGTCTCCGGCGGCAAGATCGACGGCACCTCCAACTCGCGTTTCGGTCATTGTGATACCGGAATGGAAGGCAATATCGAGATGAGCTACTTCCGGCTGCGGATGTAACCGGCTCGCGGCGGGTCGCCAGACGCGCAAAGCGCGATTGAAACGATCCGCCCAAGATGGGATAGGAGAGGCTACGTTTCGCCGCTCCTGTCTCACTCGCTCCGAGGTCGCCATGCCTGATCGCGCCGCATCCGCGCAACCGCACTCCCTGCCGCGCGTCGTCGCAATCGGGTTCAACAAATGCGGCACGCGCTCGCTGGCCGAGCTGTTTCGCGCAGCAGACCACCCCACCGTTCACCACAAGATCCGCGAAGGCCGCCCCGTGCCGCGCCGCATCGGCCGGGTGATGCGCGAGAACCTCGCCGCCGGGCGCAAGGTCTTCGCGAGCGCCGAGGATTTCACCTTCTATTGTGACCTGATCTACAGCGACGGCACCGTGACCTGGGAAGGCGCCACGGCCTTCCGCGAGATCCTGCGCGACTATCCCGACACGATCCTGCTGCTGAACTTCCGCGACCGCGAAGGCTGGATCGCCTCGCGCCTCAAGCATGGCCATGGCGAGTTTGCCAAGCGCGAACTGGCTGCGCGGGGGCTGACCGATCTCGAAGTACTGAAGGATCAATGGCGCGCGGAATGGGATGCGCATCTGGCCGATGTGCGCGCCTATATGGCCGACAAGCCGGATCAATACGTGGAATTCGATCTTGACAATGACAGCGCCGACGACCTCGCGGCCCGCCTGCCCACCTATGGGCTCGATGCGGCCCATCTGCAGGATATCGGGCGCACGCGCGGCAAGAAGATGCATCCGCTCAAGCGCTTGGCGAAAAAGCTCAACGCCCATCTCCGGCCACGCTTCTTCCGCTGACCCCTCCGATCCGCGATTGCACGGCCCCGCCCGCTGGGGCTATTGAGGGCGCGTAACTCAAAAAGGTGTCGCATGAAGAAACAGATCATCTGTATCCGCTGGGGCGAGAAATACGGCGTCGATTACGTCAACCGCCTCTACGGAATGGTCGCGCGCCATGTGACGCCGCCCTTCGATTTCTACTGCTTCACCGACACGTTCGAAGGGCTCGATCCCGGCATCACCGCGATGCCGCTGCCCGAACTCGATTGCAACATGCCCAATGTGCGTCAGGGCATCTGGGGCAAGTCGCGGCTGTGGCGCTCCGATCTGGGCGATTTGTCGGGGCCGGTGCTGTTTCTTGACCTCGACGTGGTCGTGACCGGCAATCTCGATGCGATGTTCGAGTACGGCGACCCCGATGACGTGATCCTGACCCGAAACCCGAACACCCCGTTCGAGCGGCTGG
>NZ_DFRG01000278.1:2012-2716 GCF_002378135.1 Thioclava sp. UBA3469 | reverse complement strand
CTGCGGGTGTCGTCCTTTGGCATCATCATCAGCCTCGCCTTCTGGGCGGCGGTCTGGGGGATACCGGGGATGTTTCTGGCGGTGCCGATCATGGTGGCGCTGATGATCATCTGCGCGCAAAGCCCGCGCCTGCGACCCTTGGCGGTGCTGCTCTCGCGCGAAGGTCTCCCCGATATGGACCATTGAGGGCTGCGGGTCATCCGCGGGGATTGGATTGACCGGCACATGGCTTAGATAGGGAGGCAAGGAGACCCCATGACCATTCCCTTCGATAACAGCTATGCCCGCCTGCCCGACAGCTTCTTCGAGCGTCAGCCGCCCCAACCGGTGAAAGCGCCCGAGCTGGTGATCCTGAACCGCGACCTAGCCGAGCGTTTGGGGCTCGATGCCGATTGGCTGGAAAGCCCCGAGGGGCTCGCGATGCTGGCGGGCAACACGATGCCCGAAGGCGCCGAGCCGATCGCGCAGGCCTATGCGGGCCACCAATTCGGCGGCTTCGTGCCGCGTCTGGGCGACGGGCGCGCGGTGCTGCTAGGCGAGATCGTCGCGCCGGACGGCGCGAGGTTCGATCTGCAATTGAAAGGCGCGGGCCGCACGCCGTTTTCGCGCGGCCGCTCTGACGGGCGGGCGTGGATCGGCCCGGTGCTGCGCGAATATGTGCTCAGCGAAGCGATGGCGAAGCTGGGCGTGCCGACGACGCGCGC
>NZ_DFRG01000278.1:0-1710 GCF_002378135.1 Thioclava sp. UBA3469 | reverse complement strand
GGGCGTGCCGACGACGCGCGCGCTGGCGGCCGTACGCACGGGCGAGACGGTGGTGCGCGATGCCTCGGGGCGTCCCGGTGCGATCCTGACCCGCGTCGCGCGCAGCCATATCCGCGTGGGCACCTTCCAGTATTTCGCGGCGCGCAATGATCGCGATGGATTAAGAACGCTCCTCAACACATTGATAGAGCGCCACTATCCCGATTGCGAAACACCACTTGAGGTGCTGCGAGCGGTCGCAGCAAAGCAAGGCGAGCTGGTCGCGAAATGGATGGCGATCGGCTTCATCCATGGCGTGATGAACACCGACAACATGGCGCTGTCGGGAGAAACGATCGACTATGGCCCCTGCGCTTTCATGGACCACTACCATCCGGGGCGCGTCTTCTCTTCCATCGACCAACAAGGGCGTTATGCCTATGCGCGCCAGCCGCAAGTGGCGGTCTGGAACCTCGCGCAATTCGCGACCTGCCTGATGCCGCTCATCGGTGACGATGATGCCGCCATCGAACAGGCGAGCGCCGCGGTCGACAGCTTCATCGGCGTCTATCAGCGCGAGTGGCTGCGACTGATGGGCCGCAAGATCGGCATCGCGGAAGCGACCGAGGACGATCTGCCACTGATCGAGGATCTGCTGAACCGCATGTCGACCGAGAAAGCCGATTTCACGCGCGTGTTCAGTGCGTTGCGGCGCGATCCTAAGGCAGTGAGCAAGGAATTCACCGAGCCGATGGCCTTTGATCTCTGGCGCGAGGGCTGGGAAAAGCGGATCGCCAGCGAGGATGATCCGCACTCCGTCATGGCCGCCGCGAACCCGCTGCGCATCCCGCGCAATCACCGGATCGAGGAAATGATCGCGGCGGCGGTCGAAGGCGATGACGGCCCGCTCCATAGCCTCATGGCCGCGCTCGCGGATCCCTATGCGGAGGACCCGCGTTACGCCGCATATGAAGCTGCGCCGAAATCCGATGAACGGGTGTATCGGACCTTCTGCGGCACATAAAGAACACCCTGTAAGGCACTCAGAAAAATGACACTTCGGATCGCTTCCTACAATCTGCACAAATGCGTGGGGACCGACCGCAAGCATGATCCGGCGCGGGTCGTGAATGTCATCAATGCGCTGCATGCCGATGTGATCGCCTTGCAGGAGGTCGACAAACGCATGGGCGAGAGACCGGCGGCACTGCCGCAAAAGCTGATCGAGGAAGAGACCGACTTCATCCGGCACGACATGCCCCGCACCACCGCCGCCTCGCTGGGCTGGCATGGGCAGGTCGTTCTGGTGCGGCGCGGCTCGCGGGTGCTGGGGGTCGAGCCGGTCACCCTACCCGGTCTCGAGCCACGCGGCGCGATTGCGGTGAACATGCCGCCCGACAGCGGCCCGCCCTTCCTGCTGATCGCGGCGCATCTGGGGCTGCGGCGCACGGATCGGCGCGCGCAATGGGCGCGGATCGCGGAGATCATGGCCGGGGTGAAACCGCACCCCGCCCTCGCCATCGGTGATTTCAATGAATGGCGCGCGCGGCACGGGTTCGAGGCGCTGACCGGGTTTCACATCCACGCGCCGGGCGCGACCTACCCCTCGCGCGCGCCGATCGGCCAGCTCGACCGGATCGTGACCTCGCCGGGGCTGCGGGTGGTACGCAAGGGCGTGCTGGATACGCCGCTGGCGCGGGTGGCCTCGGATCACCTGCCGATCTGGGCCGA
>NZ_DFRG01000134.1:602-11376 GCF_002378135.1 Thioclava sp. UBA3469 | reverse complement strand
CGAGACCGCCGCCGCCGAGACCGCAGGGGCCGTGGTGACGCCGTCTTCGCCGGTCGCGGGCATCTGCACCAGGGTTTTCAGCGTCTCGATCGCGCTCTCGCTGCGGCCGCGCCCCATCAGGATCGCGGCGCGGATCGACTGCGCCAGCGCCTCCGTGCCCGGGGCCGACGATGCGGCAAGCCGGTCCGCGATGCGATGGGCGAGCATCCAGTCGCGATCGGCCAGCGCCAGATCGGCCTGCCTCTTGAGCAGTCCGGGGCTGTCCGGGGTGACCGCCACGGCCTCGGCCAGAACCGTCCGCGCGGCGCTGGCGCGGTCATGCGCGAAGAGGAAATCGACATAGCGGATCGCCTCGGGCGCGGTGCGCCCCGCCGCATCATAGGCCTGGCTGAAGCGGCCCATCGCCAGATCGGGGGCACCCTCGCGCAGGTCGGCCTCGCCCAGCAGGGTCAGGGTCTGCGGATTGTCGGGGGCCTGCTGCAGCGCGCTGCGCAGATCGGTGATCGCCAGATCGAGGCGATCCTCCTCGATCCGCCACGCCGCGCGCTGCTGCAGGGCAGGGACGTTGGTCGGATCGGTCTTCAAGATGGCCGCGATCTCGGTTTTCGCCTTGTCGCGCTGCCCGTCATGGTCGAGCATCCGAGCGTAAGCAGAGCGCAGCTGGCGCATCTCTTCGCTGTCGGGATGACTTTCGATCAGCGTCTGCATCCGCGTCAAAGCCGCCGCCCGGTCACCGGCCTGAAAATCCAGATCGGCCCGCATCGCGGTGAAGATCGCCTCATTCGACTGGCCCTTCGACTGCGCGATGAGCGAGTCGAGTTCCGCCCGCGCGGCCTCGGCACCTTTCGCGCGGGCCAGAAAACGCACGAGTTCCAGATAGCCGCCCGTCTGCTGGTCTCGATCTGTCGCGAGCTTGCGCAGGAAACGCGCCGCCCCCGCCGGATCGTCGCGCAGCACATACCATGCGATGAGGGCCGTGCGGGTTTTCGGGTCTTCCGGGAATAGCCCCTGCATCACTTCGAGCTGCGCGCCGATTTCTGCGTTCGCCCCACGCTTTGAGATCAGTTCCAGCTTGAGAACCTGCAACCGGTATTGCGCCGGATCGCGGGCCAGCGCCGCATCGAGCGCGGCCAGCGTCGCGGCGTCGTCGCCTTGGGCGTTGCGCGCGTCGATCAGCACATGCCAGCCGGTCAGGACCTCGGGATGTGCCACGGTCAGAGCCTTGGCCTGCGCCGCGATTTCGGACTGGCGGCCCGTGTCGCGCGACAGGCTCGCCTGCCGCAGATCGAGTGCGAGCTGCACCGCCTGCGCGCCGGGATCGTCGGGCGCGAGTTCCAGCACCGCGTCGACCTGTTTTTGCGCGCGTGGCAGGTTGCCCGTGCGCAGCGACAGCTCCGCAAGGATGCGATGCACCTCGACCGTCTCGGGATATTGTTCGAGCAGACGCAGATATTGGCTGAAGGCTTCCTGCAGACGTCCCTGCGCCAGAAGCAGATCGGCATAGGCGCGCCGCGCGGCCTTATGGGTGCCGTCATATTCGAAGACGTTGCGCAGCTCGACCATCGCGCGGACGGGATCGCCCTCGGCCAGAAGGGTCTGGGCCGATTGGTAATGGGCTTCGGCCTTGTCTGCGTCACTCTTGCAGCCGCTCAATGCGAGTGCGGCGCAAAGCGCGAAAAAGCTCGCGCGCGCATACTGGTATCGGGGCATCTGTCTTGCCTGCTCTGCTACTGCGCTCTGACTGGCGCTTGGCAGAAAGGCTAGCTGCTCCGACGTCATCTATAAAGAGATTTGAACAGCGCCCCCCTGTCTAAATAGCCAGTTTTCCTAGGAATAGACGCGTTTTTGCGACAGTTTCGCCTCAGCCACTCGCGAATTGCTCACGAATTCTTGCGTAAGGCGGGGAGATGCAGCTTACTGGCGCAAACAAATCCCAGAGGCCAAAGGCCCGGTACAGGCATGAACGAAATCTACACCGAATTCTTCGGGTTGGCAGAGCGTCCCTTTTCGTTGCTACCCGATCCCGATTTCCTGTTCTGGTCTCCAGAGCACAAGCACGCGGCGACGATGCTCGAATACGGGCTGTTCTCGCGCGCGCCGATCACGTTGATCACCGGCGAGGTCGGGGCGGGCAAGACAACGCTGCTGCGTCACCTGATGGCGACGATCTCCGAGGATGTGACCATCGCGCTCGTGTCGAACGCCCGGGGCTCGCGCGATGACGTGATCCGCTGGATCATGCTCTCGCTCGGCCAGCGGGTGGAGGCGGGCGAGGATTACGTCCTGATCTACGATCGGTTCCAGCAGCTTCTGATCCAGGAGTATGCCGCCGGGCGGCGTGTAGTGGTTGTGATCGACGAGGCGCAGAACCTCGATGCGGGCGTGCTCGAAGAGCTGCGCATGATCACCAATATCAACGCCGACAAGGACGAGTTGGTGCAGCTGATCCTGATGGGGCAGCCGGAACTGCGCGACCTGATTGCACGGCCAGAGCTGCGCCAGTTCGCGCAGCGTGTGTCGTCCGGCTTCCATCTCGGGCCGATGCCCGCCGATTGCGCGCAGCCCTATATCGCCCATCGCCTGCAGGTCGCCGGTGCGACGCGCGAAATCTTCACCCCCGAGGCCGCGCAGAAACTGCACGCCCATTGCGGTGGCCTTCCGCGGCTGATGAACCAGCTGGCCGATCTGGGCATGGTCTATGCCTATTCGGCGCGTTCGGAGATCGTCACCGGCGAGATCATCGACAGGGTGATCGAGGACAACGTCTTCTATCTGCCGGTCGAGACCCAGCGCGCGAAGCCGCGCGTGATCGCGCCTGCACCCTCCGCTGCAGCAGCCGCTGAGGCAGCGCCCGCCTTCCTCCACAGGGGAGGGCGCTGATGCGGGAGCTCCGCTTCTACGCTGCCCTGTTTGCCCGGCGGATCCACTGGCTTTTGCTGGCGGTTTTGCTGGGCGCGCTTGTCGGTCTGGCGGCGGGGCGGATGATCACGCCGATCTACGAGGCCAAGGCGCTTCTTGTGGTCGAAGGGGACCGCATCCCGGACGGCCTCGCGGCCTCGACCGTGCGCACCGACACCAATGCCAAGCTGCAGGTGATCCGCAAGCGGGTTCTCTCGCGCGAAAGCCTGCTCGACATGGCGCGGCGTATGGCACTGTTTCCCGACCTGCGCACCGAGTCCGGCGCGCGCAATGCCGATGCGGTCTTCGAGGCGCTTCAGAACTCGGTCGAAATCGAGATCTCCGAGCAGAGCAAGTCGCGCTCCGCCCCGAAAGACGCGACCTTCATGACGGTGTCCTTCCGCGCTGGCGCCCCCGCTCGCGCCGCGCGGGTCGCGAACGAACTGGTGACGCGCATCCTCAAGGAAGACAGCGACATCCGCACCAAGGCCGCCCGCGACACGCTCGATTTCTTCTCGCGCGAGGTGGATCGGCTGGAGGCGGAACTGGCGAAATCCTCCAGCGCAATGTTGCAGTTCAAACAGGAGAACGGCGACGCGCTGCCCGAAGAATTGCCGCTGCTGCGTGACCGTCTCGCCGCTGTGCAAGCGGGCACGGAGAGCCGTCTCGCGCATGTGAACGAGACCGAGACGGAGATCGACCGGCTGGTGCGCCTGCGCGAAGCGGCGGGGCGTGTGGTCGACCGCGACGCTATCTATCCGCCCGCCGCGCGCGAACTGTCCCGGCTCGAGGCGCAGCGCGACGCGCTCAAACCGCTGCTGCCCGCCGATGACGCGCGGCTCGCGGCGCTGGGCGCGCAGATTCAGGAATTGTCGCAGCAGGTGGAACTGCCGCTGCCGAAAGCCAAATCCGCCTTCGAGAGTCGTCTGTGCGAATTGACCGATACGCTTTTCGTGGCGCAGGCCGCAGGCGATGCCGCCGATCTGAAAATCGCGCAACTCCGCGAGGCGATTGCGAAAGTGCCCGCCAACGCCTCGGCGCTCGAGGCGCTGCGCCGCGATCACGACAATCTCGCCGATCAGTACGACAGCGCCGTGAAAGCGCGCGCCGTGGCGGAGACGGGCGATACGATCGAGTCGCTGGCCAAGGGCGAGAAGTTGACCGTGATCGATCAGGCGGTCGCGCCGGGCGAGCCGGTGAAGCCCAATCGCAAAACGCTCGCGCTGGCAGGAGTCGGGGTGGGGCTGTTGCTCGGTCTCGTGGCGATTGCGCTGCGCGAATTGCTCAGCACCGGCATCCGCCGCCCCGAAGACCTGCAGCGCCATCTGGGGATCTCGGCTTTCGCGACGCTGCCTTATCTGAGCACGCCCGAAGACATGCGCCGCCGTCGTCGTAAGGTTCTGGTCTCCGGCTCCATGGTCGGCGCGGCTTTCGTCGCGGTCGTGGTGCTGTTTGGCGCGTTCTACATGCCGCTCGACCGGCTGTTCTGAGGCAAGGAGGCGAGAGATGGCGGAAAGATTGCGAGACGCGATTGCCAAGGCGCGCGCCGCCCGCACGGGCCGCGCGGCCTCCGAGCCTTCGGTCCGGGCGCAGGTCGCCCCCGGCAGCGATGGCATCACGGCGGGCGCGTGGCAGGCGCTGACGCCGATCGCCCCGAATTTGGGGCGGTTGCGCGGCAAGCGCATCGTCAGCCCCGATGGCAGCGCCGAGAGCGCCCCGATTGACCTGATGCGCACCAAGATCGTGCAGCAGATGCGGGCCAATGGCTGGCGGCGGCTCGCGATCACCTCGCCCTCGGCGGGCTGCGGGAAGTCGACCGTCGCACTCAATCTCGCGCTGAGCCTCGCACGGCAGCAAGAGCGGCACACGCTGCTCATCGAGGCCGATTTCCGCAAGCCCTCGCTGTTGAAGCTGCTCGACGCGCCGCGTGGGCCGCAGATCTCCGAAGTGCTTGGCGGGACGGCCGAGTTTGCCGATCACGCGTTGCGGCTGGGCGGCAACCTCGCGATTGGGGCGAATAGCAAGCCGGTGGAGACCCCGGCCGAACTGATCCAGTCGCGCCGCGCGGCGGAGGCGCTGGAGCGGATCGAGACGATCTACGCCCCAGACCTGATGATCTTCGACACCGCGCCGGTGCTGGTCAGCGACGATACGCTCTCGCTCGCCGCCCATGTCGATTGCGTGCTGATCATCGCCGCGACCGAAGAGACCACGATTCAGGAAATCGATATCTGCGAGCGCGAGCTGGCCGAGCGCACCAATGTGATGGGCGTCGTGGTCAACAAATTCCGCTTCGCCGCCCCCGAATACGGCTACGCCTATGGCTACGGCTACGGGGCCGTGACGGAGGAGGACTGAGCGGCCGACCGCTTTGCCTTCCGTCATGCCCGTGCCATATAGCTTCGGTAAGCGCGCGGCCCCCGCCTGCGGGGGCTCTGACCGCGCCAAACCCTGCTGACGAAAGGCCGCCATGACCCGCATCATCTCTTCGCTGTCCGAGATTTCCGATCCCTATGACGCGCTGTTTTGCGACCTCTGGGGGTGCCTGCATAACGGGGTCAAGGCGTTTCCCGCGGCCGTCGAGGCGCTGCAGGCGTATCGTGCGAAGGGCGGCAAGGTCGTGCTTCTGACAAATGCTCCGCGGCCCGCGAAATTCGTGATGGAATCGCTCGATAAGCTGGGCTGCCCGCGGGACGCCTATGACCTCGTCGTCTCCTCCGGCGATGCCGCGCAGGATGCGATGTTCGCGGGCGCCGTGGGCAAGAAGGTCTGGCATCTGGGCCCGTCCAAGGATGACGGGTTCTTCACCGAGGTGCCCGAGGAATGGCAGGGGCAGGCCGAGATCACCCGCGTCGATTTCGACGAGGCCGAGGGCATCGTCTGCACCGGTCCCTTCGACGAGGTGAACGAAGTCCCCGAGGATTACCGCCCGAAGTTCCTGCTCGCGAAGATGCGGGAGCTGCCGATGCTTTGCGCGAACCCCGATATTGTCGTCGATCTGGGCGACAAGCGGATTTACTGCGCCGGCGCGCTGGCTGCGCTTTATGAGGAAATGGGTGGCGAGGCGATGTATTTCGGCAAACCCCATCCGCCGATCTACGATCTCGCCCGGCGCAAGCTGAGCCGTCTGGGCGGTGCGGAGGATGCACGCATCCTCGCCATCGGCGACGGGATCAATACCGATGTGGCCGGCGCTGCGGGGGAGGGGATCGATTGCCTCTTCATCTCCAGCGGTCTGGCGCATGATCAGTTCGGGGCCGATCCGCAGAACCCCGATCCCGAATTGCTGCGCACCTGGCTGGAGGCGCGTCAGCGCGACCCGCTCTACACGATGGGTCATCTGACCTGAGTGGAGTGTAAAATTCAGGCGGTAACTTTGTTGCGCCTTTTGTCGTGTTAGGGTAAAAAAGTTGCGCAGGCGTCTTGCCTGTGCTCTGCCGCATGTGCTATGCCGCAGTGCAACATAAACTTCCGGCTGGGACCTATGGATATGCTCGACAACCTGCCCCGTGGCACGATCTGCATCGAAGATCTGGAAATCGGCATGGTGCGCTACCTCCGCAAGGAGGTCACCGACCGCGACATCGAGATGTTCGCGGAGGTCTCCACCGATCATAATCCCGTCCATCTGGACGATGCCTATGCGCAAGACACCATTTTCGAGGGTCGAATCGCGCATGGCATGCTGACCGCGGGGCTGATCTCGGCGGTCATTGGGGAACAGCTTCCCGGTCACGGCACGGTCTATCTGGGCCAGTCGCTCAAATTCATGGCCCCCGTGCGCCCGGGCGATGTGGTCTATGCCGAGGTGAAGGTGACGGCGATCGACCATTCGCGTCGCCGTGTCACGCTTGAAACCCATTGCGCGGTGGGCGATACGGTGGTCGTGAAAGGCGAGGCGCTGGTTCTGGCGCCCTCGCGCAAGTTCGACTGACCCGGCGACCTCGCCGGAGGGCGGGGTGGATGAAACGCTTGACCACTTGGAAATCGCTGGAGAAATCCGCGCGCGGGGCCTCCGTCGCGATGGGCAATTTCGACGGCATCCATCTCGGCCATCAATCGGTGATCGATCAGGCACGTGGGAAAGATGCGCCGCTGGGCGTCATCACCTTCGAGCCGCATCCCCGCGAATTCTTCGCAGCCCGGGCAGGCAAAACGCTGCCGCCGTTCCGGCTGATGAACCCCGAGGCGCGGGCCAACCGGCTCGCCAAGCTCGGGGTCGATCGGCTCTATGAGCTGCCCTTCAACGAAGAGCTGGCCGATATGAGCGCCGACGCTTTCGCCCGCGAAGTGCTGGCCGAGGGGCTGGGCGTGACCCATGTCGCGGTGGGCGGCGATTTCCGCTTCGGCAAGGGGCGCGAGGGCGACACGGCCATGCTGACGGAGCTGGGCGCGAAATACGGCTTCGATGTCACTGTCGCACCGCTTCTGCATGTCGAGGGGGTCGAGGCGTCCTCGACCGCGATCCGCACCGCGCTGGCCGAAGGCCGCCCCGAGGATGCCGCCGCGATGCTGGGCCACCTGCACCGGATCGAGGGCGCGGTGCTGCATGGCGACAAGCGCGGCCGCGATCTGGGCTATCCGACCGCGAATATGTCGATGGCCGGGCTGCATCTGCCCAAGCTCGGCGTCTATGCGGTGAAGTTCGACGTGCTGACCGGGCCGCATAAGGGCAGCTATACTGGGGCTGCGAGCCTCGGCGTGCGCCCGATGTTCGGCGAGAATACCCCGAACCTCGAAACCTTCGTCTTCGATTTCAAAGGTGACCTCTACGACGAACATGTCTCGGTCGCGCTGGTCGAATTCCTGCGCCCCGAAATGAAGTTCGACGGCGTCGAGGCGCTGGTCGCGCAGATGGATGCCGATTGCGCCCGCGCGCGGGAGATACTGGCTGAACGCTGAGGGTCGCGCCCGACCTCGGGTGGGCGCTTTATGTCGTCAGTGGCTGGGCGCTTTATCTCGCAAGCCCGGCGGACGCTTGAGCCTACGACGGCATCGCCAATGCGCCCTCCCGGGGGGAGGTCGGGCGCGGCCCGGGGCTGGTCGCCCCGCGCCAAGAGCCATCGGTCTGCCCGTCCCGCCATGTCCAAATCGCAGATCCGCTCACGATCCGCCGATCTGCCCTTTCCATTTCCCCGCCGCTGCCCCATTTTCCGCGCCATGACCAAACTGCGCCCCGAGTTCTGGAAACTGCCGCTGAAAAAGCTCACCGCCCCCGAATGGGAGGCGCTGTGCGATGGCTGCGGCAAATGCTGCCTGAACAAGCTCGAATACGAGGATACGGGCGAGGTCGTCTTCACCCGCGTCGCCTGCCGGCTTCTCGATGGCGAGAGCTGCAGTTGCACGCAATATGACATTCGCCACCAGTTCGTTCCCGAATGCGTCACGCTCAGTCCCAAGACGATCCACAAGATCGCCTATTGGATGCCCGCGACCTGCGCCTACCGGCTGCGCTTCGAAGACAAGCCGCTCCATGACTGGCACTACCTGATCTCGGGCTCGCGCGAGACGGTCCATGAGGCCGGGGAAAGCGTGCGCGGCTGGACCGTGCCCGAATTCGAAGTGCCCGAAGACGAGTGGGACGAATACACGATCGAGGATCTCTCATGAATTTTGCCTCCGACAACACGTCCGGTGCCCATCCCGCCATTCTCGAGGGCCTCATGGCCGCGAATGAGGGGCATGTGCATTCCTATGGCGACGACCCGATCACCGAAGGCGTGCAGGCGAAGATCCGCGAGATTTTCGAGGCGCCCGAAGCGCGTGTCTATCTGGTTGCGACCGGCACGGCGGCCAATGCGCTCTCCTGCGCAGTGCTGACCCAGCCCTGGGGCGCGATCTTCTGCCATCGCAACGCCCATATCGAAGAAGATGAATGCGGCGCGCCGGAATTTTACACGAACGGCTCGAAACTGGTTCTGGTCGACGGGCCGGATGCGAAGATGGACCCCGACGCGCTCGCGCGCACCATCGCCCATACCGGGCGGGGTGGCATCCATAACGTGCAGCGCGGCATGGTCTCGATCACGAACTCGACCGAGGCAGGCGCGGTCTATTCGCCCGAGGATGTCAAAGCGCTGACCGATGTCGCTCGCCGCTTCCATCTGCCCGTGCATATGGACGGCGCGCGCTTCGCCAATGCGCTGGTGTCCGCGGGCTGCACCCCGGCGGAGATGACGTGGAAGGCGGGCGTCGACGTGCTCAGCTTCGGCGGCACGAAGAACGGCTGCATGGGCGTCGAGGCGGTGGTGATCTTCGATCCCAAACGCGCCTGGGAATTCGAGCTGCGCCGCAAGCGCGGCGGTCATCTCTTCTCGAAACACCGCTTCCTGGGGGCTCAGATGCAGGCCTACCTGGCCGATGATCTGTGGTTGAAGACCGCGCGCCATGCCAATGAAATGGCACGCAAACTCTCGGAAGGCATCGGCCAGATCGAGGGCGCGAAACTGATCCACCCGACGCAGGCCAACGCGGTCTTCGCCGCCCTGCCGCGCGGGGCGCATAAGCGTGCGAATGCGGCGGGGGCCTATTACTACCTCTGGCCGTTCGACCAGTCGCTGGAAGGGCCCGAGGACGAGCTTCTGGCCGCGCGACTGGTCTGTTCCTGGGCCACGACGCCCGAGGAAATCGACGCCTTCCTCGGTCATCTGGCGTAATCAGCGCCGCCCCCTCAACGCCGCCCGGGCAGGTCGCGAAACGCGATCTTCTCGGGCGGGCCGTCCCATTCTGGATGCTCCGCCTGCGCGGCCTTCAGCGCCCCGCGGAACCTGCGGATCGCCCCGAGGCCCGGAATGCGCGGGATATGCGCCAGTTCCCAGTGAATCCCGTTGATCGGATCGTCGAAGAACACCGCGTAATATCCCGGCGCATAAACGGGATATTCCTGCGGGGCCTCCGTCACCGACAGCCCGCGAGGGATCAAGAAATCGCGGTGAAACGCATCCACCTCGGCGCGTGACTGCGCCCAGAGCGCAATGTGATGGATGCCCACGGCGCGCGCCTCGTGATCCAGTTTCTCGCCCGAATGCGCGGGCTGAATGCCGATATAGGAATGCGGCATCGGGAAGCGCGCCATGTAATAGGTGGAGCGATAGCCGATATCGAGCGTCCAGAAGCTCTTATATCCAAGCCATCCGAACATCGCATCGTAGAAGGCGATCGACTTGTCATAGTCGAGCACCGAGAATTCGACGTGATTGACCCCGCGCCAGCGCATGAGCGGCCTCCTCCTGATGGTCTTCACCCTAGAGGAGCCGCGCGACGGTGCAATGTCGCCTCACGCAGATGGGATCGGGTAGGGCGGGTGCCACGGTCGCGCAGGGCCCGCCTGCCGCACTGTTGCGGGCGAGACCTCGAAGAGCACCAGATGGCTTAGATCGGGGCGTGAGCGCGAGGCGTAGAGCAGCCCCTGTGCGCCACCTTCGCGTGCCCGATCCGAGAAGCGCCAAGTGGGCGAGGGCGCGCCGCTCGCTCTCCCATCTTGCCAGACCACAGACGCCGCCGCCTGATCGGGCGTGCCGCGCAGGTCGTCCATCGCTTCTGTAATGATCTCCAGCGGCACGATCATCCGCGGCGGGTCAGTGGTCCGCACATAGCGCCGGAGCGCCACGGCAGCCCCTTCGGCACTCAGTGAGGCATAGAGCGCCACCTGTCCGGAATAATGAAACCGGCCCTCCGGATGGCGGGCCGGTTCGCAAGCCGCGTCGGCACGGTCGGCAGAGAGGATCCGCCAGACCGTGCCGTGAAAAGGGATCACTCGGCTTCGCCCTGCTCGGCGAGGAACTTCTCGGCGTCGAGCGCGGCCATGCAGCCCATGCCGGCGGAGGTGACCGCCTGACGATAGGTGTGATCGGTCAGATCGCCCGCCGCGAAAATG